>JBGCDY010001048.1:0-7326 GCA_045105835.1 Chitinophagales bacterium | reverse complement strand
CAGCTTGTTTTCAGCCAAACAATACTCCACAAATAAAATAAGCGTTGTAGAGCAGCAAACAGATAGTTTTTTCGTAACATTGTAATAGAATCAACCATTTTCCTAAATGAAGACTAAGGTATTATTTCCCAATCCCAACCACCCCAATAATAACAACAACAATGGCTCACCAAAGAAGCCCACTACTCCGAAGCAAAAAACATGGGTAAAAGTTGCCGTGATTGCAGGCATCGCTTGTTTGGCCGGTTTGGTCTTGGCAGGTGCTTTTTTCCTGTCGGTTTTGTGGGGCGTTTTTGGAGAATTGCCGAGTGAAGCAGAGCTGACGGACATAAAAAATCCCTTGGCATCAGAGATTTATGCCGTAGATGGCAAACTCCTCGGGAAATACTATATCGAAAATCGAAGCTATGTTGCCTACAATGAAATCTCCCCGAACATCATCAATGCTTTGGTGGCGACGGAAGATGCCCGCTACTTCAAACACAAAGGCATCGACACCAAAAGTTATTTAAGGGTATTGTTCAAAACCATTTTGATGCAAAACAGCAGCTCAGGTGGAGGGAGTACCATTAGTCAGCAGTTGATTAAAAATCTTTATGGGAGGGAAAATCATGGTATTTTGTCGATTCCTGTCAGCAAGATAAAAGAAGCCATCATTGCGGTGCGCCTCGAAAAACAGTATTCCAAACAGGATGTTTTGGCATTGTACCTCAATACGGTTTCCTTTGGTGAAAGAGCTTTTGGGATTGGCACTGCCACTGAGCGTTTTTTCAGTACGACTCCCAAAAACATCAAATTGGAAGAAGCTGCCGTATTGATTGGAATGCTCAAAGCAACAACGGCTTACAGTCCACGCCGTAATCCTGAAAGGTCAAAAGGGCGAAGGGATGTGGTTTTGGGATTGATGGCAAAAGAGGGCTATATCACCCAAGAGGTCAAAAAAGCAGCCCAAGAAAAACCATTGGAATTAGATTACAAAAGGCTTACCCAAAACGATGGACTTGCGCCTTATTTTCGTCAATATTTGAAGCAAGAATTGAAGGAATGGTGTAAAACCCAAACCAAAGCGGACGGAACACCTTACAGCCTTTTCAGCGATGGACTCAAAATTTACACTTCTATTGATAGCAAAATGCAGGAATATGCCGAAAAAGCAGTCAATGAGCATTTGTCAGATCTTCAAAAAATCTTCGACAAAAAGTGGACTCCACCTTATCCTTGGCAACAGAACCCAAGCATGCTGCAAAACTATGTGGAACGCTCTGACCGCTACAAAATGCACAAAAGAGCAGGTTCTTCACAGTTGATGATTGACCGAGATTTCCGCAAACCTCGTGAAACGGAAGTTTTTACTTGGGAGGGGGAAATCGAAAAAACAATGACTGCAAAGGATTCCATTTTGCACTATTTGACTTTCTTGCATACGGGTTTTATGGCAATGGACCCTGTAAGCGGTGAGGTAAAAGCTTGGGTAGGAGGCATCAACCACGAATACTTCAAAATCGACCATGTCACTTCAAAACGACAAGTTGGCTCTACCTTCAAACCCATTGTGTACGCAACTGCAATTGAACAAGGAATTTCGCCCTGCAATTTTTACCAAAACGAACTACGTACTTATATTGACCACGACAACTGGACTCCCCGAAACTCAGACAGCAAATATGGCGGCTTTTATACGATGAAAGGCGCACTTGCCAACTCGGTCAATACCGTTTCTGTACAAGTGCTTTTCCAGACCACCATAGATAGCATCTTATTGACGGCTGAAAAAATGGGAATCGAAGAGGAGCTTCCTAAATTCCCTTCCATTGCTTTGGGAACACCCGAAATCAGTTTGAAGGAAATGGTCAGTGCCTACTGTGTGTTTGCCAACGGTGGCTACCAACGAAAACCCACTTATTTGGTCAGCATCAAAGACAAAAACAACCGTTTGCTCGAAAAATTCTCCAAACCCTATTACGAAGACCGCAAACGTGCCTTGAGTGCCGAAACGGCTTATACCATGGCACATCTCATGGAAGGAGTAGTTGATAGCGGAACAGCCCGAAGACTTCGATGGCAGTTCAACCTCCAAAACGATATTGCAGGAAAAACGGGTACAACTCAAAACCAAACCGATGGTTGGTTTATTGGTTATACGCCCAAATTGGTGGCAGGTGCTTGGGTTGGAGCAGAAGACAGACGTGTTCACTTCAAAGACATTACAGATGGACAGGGTGCAAGAACGGCTCTACCAATTTGGGGCAAGTTTTTCAGGAGTTTGGCAGATGACAAAGACTACAAAAAATACGTTTCAACTTCTTTTCACCTGCTTTCAGACTCTTCTCGTGCCAATATGGAGTGTGATTTTTTTGTGGATGAGTTGCCGAGTTTAGAGCCAGAGGAACCCGAAACAATTGAACCAACCGTTCCTTCTCCTCCTACAAGCCCCACTCCCAAACCGAGTCCGACTCCTAATAAACCAGAGGCAACGAAACCGAATAAACCTGTAAAACCAGATGGAAACCGTCCAAAAACAAGGACACGGATTCGTACAAGAAAGCAGTAGAATGTTCAATCGTTTGTAGCGGCGAATTCATTCGCTGACAAGCTCTACAGGATTTGCTTTTCTTGCTATATCTGTGGCGATTGAAATCGCCGATACATAAACACTTACTTCGCCAACAATTCTTCCACCAAATTTGTCACTCCAATTGTTGCCTTTTCTGCAATAGGAGTTAGGTTGGGAATATCTTGGACAACTTCAGGGATGAATGGGTCAATCAAATATTTGGGGGTTTCGGCATCAACATAGTGAATCAAAGAGGCAGCAGGATAGACCGCCATGGAAGTCCCTATGACCATAAAAATGTCTGCATCATGAGCCATTAACACAGCTTTTTCTATCATCGGAACTGCCTCTCCAAACCACACGATATGCGGGCGAAGTTGTGCGCCTTTGTCACAAGTATCTCCTAATTGAATTGCATCACCACCAATATCGTAAATGAGTTCGGGGTATTTCGTGCTTCTTACTTTGGCAAGTTCGCCATGTAGGTGAACGACATTGGAAGAACCGCCTCTTTCGTGGAGGTCGTCCACATTTTGGGTAATGACGATGACCTCATATTTTTCCTCCAATTTGGCAAGAGCCTTGTGAGCTGCATTGGGTTGTGTTTTGGCAGCATCCGCACGCCTCAAATTGTAGAAGTGCAATACCAACTCAGGATTCTTTGCCCAGCCCTCTGGGGAAGCCACTTCCATAATGTCGTGACCTTCCCACAAACCACCACTTCCTCTAAAGGTAGCAATGCCACTTTCGGCACTGATTCCAGCGCCAGTGAGTACAACTATTTTTTGTTTTTTCATTGCAGTATCTATTTTTAGCAAAATTGTATAAAAAAGCGTATTTTTGCACGAATTTTAAAGGATAATAAAAAATTAGATTAAATTATTTAGTTGACATGAGCAATACTTATTTAACATCAGAGGACAAACGCCAGATTTACAAAGAGTTTGGAGGTTCTGAAACAAATACTGGTTCTTTTGAAGCGCAAATAGCTATTCTTACCAAAAGAATCAATCACTTATCAGAACATTTGAAGAAGAACAAGAAAGACCAAGGAACTAGAAAAGCCTTGCTCGGAATGGTCGGTAAAAGACGTACATTCCAAGGTTATCTCAAAAAGAAAGATATTAACCGTTACAGAGCGATTACTCAAAAATTAGGATTGAGGAAGTAATCTGTGATAAAATGAGGATAAAAGTTAGAAGTACATCTCTGACTTTTATCCTCATTTTTTATATGGAGTAGTCGGTTATTTTGCTGATTGCTTGCCAAGACGGTTCTAATATTTCGATTGGGCAATAATAACAAAACAAATCAATGTTTTGGGTTTCCAATTTTAGGTAAATAAAATATTAAATTAGTCATTTGTAAAATACAGATTGCTTTCAAAGTATTGTTTGAGTTCCGATTAATAATATGGGACAAGTTTTGCATTTGAGTTTTTGAAATTACCTTAATTTACTTCCTTTGACCCCACTTTCTGGTTTGAAAGAAAAGCTGGCTGAATAATAAAAAGTCGCTATCCCTCCTACAATGTAGCCTCAAATAAACCATTCAGTATAGCCTTATTTCATTCATTATTAGACGCATATACTTAAAAATCGGTAGATAATAAATCAAATTAAAATGCGGTTGTCGCATTATTAAACTTCTTAAAAATAGCTTATGAGCAATTGGAAGGTGTTCTCCAAAACGATTGACCTTGGAGACGGAAGAGAAATAACTATAGAAACAGGTAAAATGGCCAGACAAGCAGATGGTGCTGTGTTGGTGCGAATGGGAGATGCAGTCTTATTGGCTACAGTAGTATCTAAGAAAGAGCCAAAACCGGGAATGAATTTTTTCCCATTATCAGTTGATTATCAAGAAAAATTTGCGTCAGCAGGACGTATCCCTGGTGGATTCTTCAAAAGAGAAGCACGTCCTTCTGAATACGAAATTTTGATTTGCCGTTTGGTAGATAGGGCTTTGCGTCCTTTGTTTCCAGACGAATACTACAACGAAACACAAATATTAATTTCCTTAATTTCTTCAGACCCAGAGGTTATGCCCGATGCTTTGGCAGGTTTGGCTGCTTCGGCTGCAATCTCTGTATCGGATATTCCTTTCAAAGGTCCAATTTCGGAAGCAAGAGTAGCACGTGTTGAAGGAGAATTTATTGTGAATCCATCTGTTTCAGATTTGGAAAAGGCTGATTTGAATATTTTGATGGGCGCAACGGAGGAGAACGTGATGATGGTGGAAGGCGAAACAAAAGAATGCTCAGAAGAGGATTTGATTGAAGCCATCAAAGTAGGACACGAAGCGATTAAGATTCAATGCCAAGCACAAAACGACTTGCGTGCGATTTGTGGCAAAGAAAAACGTGAAATTCCACTTCCTCCAGCAGACGAAGAAATATATGCTAAAGTAGCTGAGTTGACCAGCGAAAAAATCTATGAAGTTGCTAAAGGTGCTTTGAGCAAGAAAAACCGAGGCGAATCTTTCTCTGCAATCAAGGATGAATTGATTGAAACCATGTTTGGTGAGGAGGAAGAACCAGATGCAGATCAGGTAGCGTTTGCTAAAAAATACTACAAAAAAGTACAAAAAGAGGTTATCCGAAAAATGATTTTGACGGATCGCACAAGATTGGATGGTAGAGAATTGAACGAAGTTCGACCTTTATTAATCGAGACTGACCTATTGCCTTCTCCGCACGGTTGTGCTTTGTTTTGTAGAGGTGAAACTCAGTCATTGACCACTTGTACGCTTGGAACGAAGCAAGATGAGCAAATGCATGACAAAGCTACTGGACTTAGCTTTTCTAACTTCATGTTGCACTACAACTTCCCTCCGTTTTCTACGGGTGAAGCGAAGCCAATGAGAGGAACAAGTCGTCGTGAAATTGGTCATGGTATGTTGGCAAAACGTTCTATTGAGCAGGTAATGCCTGACGCTGAGAACAATCCTTACACAGTTCGTGTGGTTTCTGACATCTTAGAATCGAATGGTTCTTCTTCAATGGCAACCGTTTGTGCGGCTTCATTGGCATTGATGGACGCAGGTGTTCAAATCAAAACTGGAGTATCTGGTATTGCAATGGGTTTGATTACCGACGGAAACGATTTTGCAGTATTGTCAGATATCTTGGGAGATGAAGATCACTTAGGAGACATGGACTTCAAAGTAACAGGTACTATTAATGGTATTTGTGCGGTACAAATGGACATCAAAGTAGATGGTCTTCCTTACGAAATTTTGACACAAGCATTGCTTCAAGCCAAAGAAGGTCGTTTGCACATCTTGTCTCAAATGGATGAGATTATGGATACGCCTCGTACGGAACCTAAACCTCATGCTCCTCGAATTGTGAAGATTTTCATTCCTGGTGACATGATTGGTGCGATTATCGGACCTGGTGGTAAAGTGATTCAAGCGATTCAGAAAGAGACTGAAACAGTGATCGTCGTTCAAGAAGACGAAGAACACAAAGAATACAAACGTGGTATCGTATTGATTTCTTCTTCCAACAAAGCAGCAATTGATGCGGCAGTGAAATGGGTAGAAGAATTGATAGCTGTTCCTGAAGTAGGTACAGTCTATAAAGGTATCGTCAAAAGTGTAGTTGATTTTGGTGCTTTTGTCGAGTTTATGCGTGGCAAAGAGGGCTTACTTCACATTTCCGAAATTTCTTGGAGCCGATTGGAGAACATGGATGGTGTTTTTGAAGTAGGTGACGAAATAGAGGTAAAATTGTTGGATGTAGATCAGCGCAGCGGCAAATTCAAATTGTCTCGAAAAGTCTTGTTGGACAAACCAGAAGGCTATGTTGACAGACCCCGTGGCGGTGGTGGATTCAACCGTGACCGTGGTGGTGACCGACGTGGAGGCGGTAGAGATCGCAGAGACAACCGTGGTGGCGGTGGTAGAAGAGACGACCGTAATAGAAGATAATTTTTGTGATTGGTTATTTGTGACTGGTCATTAGTTGTGGATAACTTAGATTTATTGAAGGTGCTAATTGGACGAAATGTTCGGTTAGCACCTTTTTTTGTAGCGGTCGAATGAAACAAGAATTTTCTTTTCAGAAGAATTTTTTGGTGAGATGAAAACACCAAACTGTCCCATTAGATACGCTTATACAATGCTGATTTGTCTATTTTTGAAAACTGAAATTTAAAAAAAGCAATCAGTCATGAAATACCTTTTTCTCTTTTTATTTGTGTGTTTTTCTTCGTTTTCGAGCCTTCAAGCCGCAGACTGCAATGAGGACGAAATACCCATTGTCATCACAGTAGTTACCGCTGATTTTGGGAGCGATACCTTTTGGGAATTGACCAATGACAATACAGGTGAACAGTATGGCACAAGTGGTTTCTTTTTGGTGGACAACACGACCTATATAGACACCCTCTGCGTGCCTGATGGTAGCCCACTCACCTTTCGGGTTACCTGCTGTGTCAACAATATGGGTTCTTACAAAATCGAAATGTTGGGTGTGACCATTGCCGAAAATGGCGATTTCCAGTTCAACAATGAAATCAGTTTTATAGCTGCGGAACTGCCCGAATTAGAAATAGAACTTTCGACCCTTGATTTGCCAACAAATTTACTCCGAGGACCACAAGCCATTGCAGGAACAATCACCAACCTTGGGGGGACAACCATCGAAAGTTTTGATTTGAATTGGCGAAGAGGAAGTCAGACTTTCACACAAACCATTGAAGGGCTTCAATTGCAACCATTTGAAGAATATGTTTTTGAACACGAACAATTGTGGCAAGCAGAAGCAG
>JBGCDY010001047.1:0-7368 GCA_045105835.1 Chitinophagales bacterium | reverse complement strand
TTTCGAAACCCACCGCTATTGAGCAATTCATTATAGTGAACCTAATTCGCAAATGGATCAGAGAATCTCGTATCTTTCACAAACTGTTCGTCCGTCAATGTATTCAAAAACGCCTCCAAAGCTCGTTTTTCCAAGCTGCTTAGATTCATACGTTGAGGTGTGCCGTCTGATGATTTGAATTTTCTATCCAAGTCAGAATGCGGTTGAACCCTTTCACTGTAATGGTCGATGACTTCTTCTAAGTTACTGAAACGACCATCGTGCATATAAGGAGCCGTCAATCCAATGTTTCTCAAACTTGGAATTTTGAAATTTCCATCTCCCCTACCTTGATCTCTATACACAACATCCAAACCTATGTTTGCAGTACCTTGTGATTCAAAGTATTCTCCTCCTCCTACACCAATAAAATCGTCACGATTAACAGTACTGCTCAAAAACAACATATCAAAATTGCCGAAGCCATCAGGTGCGCTGAAATTCACTCCACTATGGCAGCTCGAACACTGTGTGCGTGCGCTGAAAAACAATTCTTTTCCCATCGTTTCCATTGCATTGAAGTTTGTGAAATTTTGTTGTACTCCTTCATCCCATTTGGATTTGTAGGACATCATACTCATCAAAAACTGCATCAAAGCATCTGCAATGCGGTCTTCTGTGACTTCTTCTGTTTCATACGCTTTTTGGAAAAGTTCAGGATAGAAAGAGGTTTCTGATAATTTGACTGCCAGTTTATCAACCGACTCCATTCCCATTTCGATGTGGTTCTGTACAGGCTCTAAAACCAAACCACGAATACTGGATGCTCTTGAATCCCAGAACAAATTGTTGTTGAAAATAGGATTGACAATCGTCATCGAATTCCGAGGCGTTTGCTTGTTTTTGAAGCCCCTACTAAACTGGACAGGATCTGCAAAACCATTTGCTTGTTTGTGGCAAGAAGCACAGGAAACGGTATTGTTCAGTGACAAACGAGGGTCGTAAAACAGCACACGCCCCAAGGTTGCTATCTCATTGTCAATACTCAAAGAAGGATTGGCAGAGTTACCTCCTTCCTGATTCTCCATGAAAGGCATAGGCAATGCTCCATTGAAGTGATCGGGAATATCTGTAGGCGAATAATTCAATGCCGCCGTAGGTAAATAAGGTGTAGATTCATACGAACTTACCGTAATGTCTTTTTGACAACTCCAAGCGAGTATCGACAGTGTCAAGACTGCAAAACTACAAAGGATGAGTTTTTTTAAATTTTTCATAGGAGGTCGAATTGTACAATAATTAACAAAATTTTATAGCGATGATGGCGTATCAGGAAAATTCAAAGCTCAAGTACAAACTCAAACAAAAGCTTGTGGACAAACAAATTGAATACAACAGAGTATTGATTTACAAAAATCGTTTTATAAAAAACTACTGTTGAAGTCCTTTTGATTTTCAGTCTCACTGTTTTTTAAGTTTTCACTTTTTTGTCCTTGCCTTTTTTCTTTCTGATGAAAGGCTTTGAATTGTAGTCGTGTCCATATCTTCGTTTCAGTCGTTCTTCTTTTAATTTGGCTCTTCTCTTGGATTGTTCATTGGCTTCGCCTGCAAAATTTACATGAACAAAAACACCTACGGGCGGCAATGCTCGAAAACTAAGAGGGGTGTTGGCGGTGATTCCCATAAAAAAAGCCCCTTCTGTTCCCACACAAACATTTGGAATGACGTAGTATTGAATGCCCATAAATGGTGCAATTCCAATGCCTCCATCATCAAGAGTCCCGCTTTCGGGTAAATTCAGGTTTCCTCCAAAAGCCATCAAATCCCAGCCCGTCATTAAGTGCCATTTCTCACTGATTTTTCGCAATTTTCCGATTCCAATCCGCAAATTGAGGTGGGAATCGTTCTCAAAATCATCTATCCATGCTCCCAGACCCAATCTAAAAACTTTGTTTTTGTGGTTGATACTGGCATAATTGAAGCCATAAGGTCCTGTCCGAATCGTTCCCCGATTGAGAGGAATCAACTGTACCAAAAGTGGGCTTATGTTCATCCCAAATTGTTTGACCATCATGGTCGAATCTTCCAAATGTACTGCAAAAATAGGCTCTGCATTCTTCTTTTTGACAATTTGCGCCCAACTTAGCGAATAAGAGAAGAAGCCAATAACTAAAAATAAAATAATTCTATTCATTCTATGATACTTCTTCAATGTGCTAAAATCGGACAACCAAATACAACCATTGTGGCATGTTCATTTCTATATCGGTCAGCCAAGTGGTTTCGTCTTTGTTAAAAATGGGGTTTTGATCAAACTCTTCTTTGACATTTGAATTGGTCACCACTCCATAAAACGAACCTTCAAAACTTACCAATACCCGTTCATTTAGTGCCAATTGAAGTCCATAAACAGGGCCTCCACCAAATCCCAAATTGGTGAGATTCAAAGACACGAAGTCAGTAGAAATGAATACATTACTGGTTTCGTTTTCATAATTGAACAACAAGTCTACGCCATAATAAGCCAATACCCGTTTGCCCACTTTGTGTCGCCATTCCCGACCCACTTTGGTAAAAACCTCGGTAATAGAAGTTTTATTTTGAAAAAAATTGATATTGTTCTCTTCTTGGCTTTTGAAGTCGAGCCCCAAACCCAGCCTCCAGGCTTTGTTGTTTTTCGCAAACTTAACCACCAAAGGAAAACTCCCAGGGTCTATGCCCCCATCGTTAGAACCTACAAAACTGGAAATAACCGAGGTG
Source organism: Chitinophagales bacterium (assembly GCA_045105835.1). Classification (GTDB taxonomy): domain Bacteria; phylum Bacteroidota; class Bacteroidia; order Chitinophagales; family UBA2359; genus JAUHXA01. Next base: position 4,629 of record JBGCDY010001047.1, on the reverse strand, counting down.
ACATTCAAGCCAATTTCGGTGCTTCTCTCCTCCGTTGGGAAAAAGTTTTTTTCCTCTTCCTGTGCAGAGAGTTGAATCCAAACCAATAAACTTATCAGTAATACAATTGCTTTCATAGGCATTTATGCTAAAAACCTTCTATTCAAAGTGCAAATTCAAAAAACACTTGATTTAGAGCCTGTTAAAATTCAAATTGATTGTTTAAAGAAATGCCTTTAAGTTTTTGAAATTTTCACTCCCAATGGGGATACTCTATTTATTTCTCCTCCTAAATAACTGCTCAATAAGGGAATACTACCAAAATGTCGGCATCTAACATTATGGACGTTTTTTATTTTCCTAACGTTGCTTTCCGTACCTACAATTCTTCCAGCTTCTCCAACAACCATCCTTTGTCCCCTACTGGGTGAGTGGATTCGATTTTTTGCTTCAGAACTTTGATTCTTTCCGCATCATCGGGCATCAATCGGCTGAGTCGTTTCACAAATTTCACCAGATTGAGGTAGGTATTTCGTTGTTGCTTGGAGACCTCTTTGTTTCGGCGTAATAGGATTTGGAAGCTGTCAATCAAAGATTCCAAGACCATCCACTCCCCTTGTTCATAGTAGGTTTTGAGCAATAAAGCTTTGGAGTCCAGCTTGTAAAACACCAAATCGTATTCGACTTGCTGCAATAATTCAATCACTTTGCCCCATTCTTTTTTAGAAAAATAAACCTGCGCCATGTTGTATCTATAAGCATTGTCTCTCACTTTTTCGGGAAGTTTGGATTGGTAAGCTTCAATAAAATACATCACCCAATCAAACTGCTTCAATCGCAAACCTATCGCAATCACATTTTTGAAGTGCTGGTGATTCAATTGCCCATCATTCAAAATCACCTCTTTTTTGAGGGTCACTTGATACAGCTCGAACACTTCTGCAAGGTATTCGGTACTGCTGTTGATTTTTCGGATGCAATAATTCAGGGCATAACCATACATTTCCATTGCTTCTTCGGCACTGAACAAATGGCTGTGTTCTTCCAATAATCGTTTGAGTTTGTAGTAGTGTTCCGCCTCTTCTCCCTTCAATAAGGTCAATGCAATTTGGTGGTAAATCGCCACAATGGGTACTTGGTTGGACTTATTTTCTTCAATAAATTCCATGAGTTCTGACATCAAAGGCACTTCCATTGCTCCTTCCAAACGCAACACTTTTCGGTAATTGAGCCAATGACAATAAGCTCGAAGTTTTTGGGCGAGATAGAAAGCATCGAGATGCCTCATCAACACATCAAAACTGACCTGTTCGGAATGTCCCTTGGTCTTAAATTCGATGGACTGCTGGGCTTCATTGAGTTTGAAGTGGTGATAATAAAACACACTGTCTCTGTGTTTTTGCTTCAATAAAGTGTTTTCGGCATTGCGAAAACTGCTGTGGTAAAATTTTTCTAAGTTACGTGTTTCGACTACTTCAAGGAGATATTGCTGTTCGGGCATCTTCGCATTCTGATACCTTTCTTGCGCCAAAAACTGCATCGCCAGTTTGGTCAAATCCGAGCACCATCTTCGAAACCTGACATCTTTATAAACCGTTTTTTGCCCTAATTTCCTCCACATTTCTTCTTTGGAAGCGATTTGCTTCTTGCTATTTTTTCGTGCAAGTATCAGAATGTCAAACAAATCAACTAACTTATGGTCTTCATTGAAGAAGGGAGATAGCAGGTATTTTTTGAAGCGGTTCACTTCATAGACATTGAAGGAATCTAAAATAGTGGTGAGTTTGTTTTGCATAGATATTGAAGACTTGATTGATACTTCGGGTGTTTTTAAATGCTTGGAATAGGTAACGTGAGTTATTCCTCCGAAAAAAGAATTCTTGTAAAAAGACGCATTAAATATTGTTTTTGCTGCTTAAAGCACAATTATTTTTCTCACAAAAATAAATTCATCTTTTTAATAAACAGTCCTTTACAAAAATTCAAGTCACTTATTTTTCGTACAATTTGCTTTCAATGTACTTTTTTTCTCGTTTTTATTGTGGCACATTTGTATCATATAAAAATATCAAAGCGAAAACAATCTTTTGTAAATGAAAAATATACTTGCTATGTCCCTTAAACGCATATTACCCTTATTCCTAACGACCTTGTTCTTAGTGACTGGCTTCCATATTGCTAAGGCACAACCTTATATAGCCGTCAGTGATGACTATGTTGAGATTTACGAAAACACTCCTTTGGAAATGGACTTGTTTGCCAATGATACCCTTTGGACCAGTAGTGATACGGTTGTTTGGACTCTGATAACTGAACCCAACTTTGGTACAGTTAGCCCAGAAAATCCAATGATCATTCCTCCTGCAATGCCACCTTTTTTACCTACGACTCCTGTCTGGGTTTTGAATGACAATTCTTCGGTTTTCACTTACGAATTGGAGGACGCTGATGTCAGTGGTGATTCTTTCACCTATTCGGTCTGTGACTTCTGGGGTTTTGAATGTGATACGGCTACGGTCTATATCGCCATAATATTGTCGGGAGTAGATCCCGTTTCGCCCGAAGCTATACCAGATGCTGCAATCACTTTGATGGATACACCAGTCGAAATTGACGCTTTGGCGAATGATTTGGATACGAATGTCCCCCCTTCTTTGTTGACCTTGGTCAATGTTACCTCGCCCGATAATGGTACTGCTAGTATCCAAAACAATAAAATTCTCTATACACCAGCTAGTGGTTATCTCGGATCAGAGCAGTTTTCTTATGTGATTGAAAACGAATACGGATTGAGCTCAGTTACTTGGGTGACAGTTATTGTAGGAGATCCTACTACCAGTTCGATTGATGCGGTAGATGATGTCTATGATTTTGAAATAAATGTGTCTCAACCTTTTTTGGGGCTTCCACTTTACAATATTAGTGGTTTTGTACTCCAAAATTATGGAATCACCGAAAATGATTCCTTCAATGCGACTTCAACTATTTCATTTTGTTCTACTCTCCAACTAGGGTCTCTTACTATTGGAGGCACAGATGACATTCCTCAATCCTCTACTTTTGTGGAGTACATTCCTGGCACGCCTGGTACAGAGGTTTTGTGTTACGAAATTTGCGATGACCTTTTGGGGCAATGTGATCAGGCAACCATCACCATCAACGTCACAGTGAATCCTGACGATCCTATTTTGCCAACAGCTTATGACGATTACTATCAGTCGCCTATACCTGAACCCATTACGATGAATGTCCTTGAAAACGATGTTTTTGATGCCAGTACAAACATTGCCGTAAATATCGCAGTTCCACAGGTTCCCCTCATAGGTTCGGTATTTGTGACAAATTCTAATTTGATTATTTACACACCTGACCCTGCATTTATGGGAATAGAGACTTTTATGTATCAACTTTGTGATGTGACAACAGGTTATTGCAGTGAGGCTACCGTGACAGTAGAAATTTCTGATGAGCCATTTCCCGATGAGGTGATTGCGATAGATGATTTTGAAAATTATACCTATGGAACTGCTCTTGTGATTGATGTATTGTCAAACGATAGTGGTCCAGATATAGTGTTGGCAGAAGTTCACAGTCCTGTTCATGGCAGCGTAACTCTCAATAGCGATCAAACGATTACCTATGCTTTGATTACCAATGATGCCCCTCCTGAGGATTACTTCAATTATGTTATTTGTAATCCAGTAGATTGTGATACGGCTACGGTATTTCTTCAAATGGGTTTTGGTGCCAATCAGCCTCCTAATGCTGAAGTAGATGTGGTTTACACCTACCAAGGGATTCCTGTTGTGATTGATGTATTGGCGAATGATGATGACCCTGATAGCCCTAATGAAAATTTGACCATACAACCTTTGGTCAGTGAATACCTAGAAGGAATGATCAATGTATTGTCCAACAATACGATTGTATTTGCACCAGAAGCAGATTTTACGGGTGAGTTCATTTTCAGCTATACGATTTGTGGTTCAGATGTTCCAGAGGATTGTGATGCAGCAGATGTAATCGTCCATGTGATTGACAACAATGATGGACCATTGCAAGCCGAGGATGATTTCTTTGTGTGGGATGACAGTACACTTGGAGGTTTGCCGCTGACTATTCTGGCGAACGATGTCACCACCGCAGATACTGAAATGTATTTGTTTGGTATGCCTGCTCATGGGCAGCTTTTCTGGGGAATCAATCCTACAGAGCCTCCTTTCTATATGCCCGATGACCCAGATTTTACGGGACAAGATTCTTTGTTTTACATTATTTGTGACCAAACGATTGACGACTGTGATGCTGCAATGATTTACATAGATGTCAGCGGAACTGGCAATATCGTTATTGATGCGATTGACGATTATGTGGCTACAGCGGTAGGCAATGCCATTACGATTCCGATATTTAACAATGATGTTTTTGACATCAACTCTTACAATCTTGCTGATGTTGGAACGCCCAATAATGGAACAGTCGCCATTGCAGAAAGCTTGCCTGAGCAAATTTCTTATGCTCCTAATGCTGGTTTTGAAGGGCACGATCAATTTACGTACCCCATTTGTGATGTTGCCACAGGAGAATTTGATTTAGCTACGGTCTACATTGAAGTAGGTTGTGGGTTGGTCGCTGTTGACGATTATATTG
>JBGCDY010001046.1:0-6611 GCA_045105835.1 Chitinophagales bacterium | reverse complement strand
GCACACGCATATCAAAGTTTTCGGTGTATTTGTAGAGTACACTAATGCCAAATCCTTTTTTGGAGTAGGTCAGCGTATTGTAAATTACATTTCCCAGTTTAGGATTGATGAGCAGGCCATCTAAATTTCGAATTGCGTCTTCTGTTTTATACGCATACTCAGAATACCAAGTAAATTTTCCTGCATAGAGTGTATTGTAAACGCTTCCTGCATAAACATTGTATTTGGGTGTAAATCTATCTGCTAAAACATAGCCATTGATTTCCTGTGCAATATTGTTCATGGTTTCGGTATCAATCGTACGGTTCACTACTCCAATACCAGGTGACAATTTCAACTTATCACTCACTTTGATATAACCTGAAACTTCAGCTCCCTTGAGGACAGGTTTGTACGTCTCCAAACGATTTTTTTGACGACCAGTAAAAGCCTTGATGCGCCAATTGTCACTCAATTGGTATTTGAGTCGAATCCCTTGAATCCCTTGGTCAATTCCCAAAGGTCGGGCTTCGTAGGATCTCATAATAATTCCAGAACCAAACTGCTCATAGAAATAACCTGCGGTCAAATCAAGTTTGTCTATTTTTCGAGAGATATACCAAAATCCCAATCCCAACTGATTTACTTCTCTTGTAGGATTAAAAATGTTGGAATTGCCAAACATATCAAACCTAACGCCCATATTGTAGTCTGATATTTGGTAGTTCAGATTAAACCATGCCTCAGAGCCATATTTGAGGTAGTCATAAAAAGGCGTATTGATGGCATCACGGAGGCTATCAGACTCGAAGAAACGGGTATTCAACTGTAAATCTCCCGACAAAACTCCTTGGTTTTGTGCTAATATGGTGTTTGAACACGTTGTAAAAGTCAATAAGAATAGAATTGTAAGATATATTCGCTGCATCTGAGGCGGATTTTTAAACGTTAATGTATTTATCTTGTCGAAGAGATGGTTAACTTTGCAAATCTAAAAATAATTTAAAGGTATGTTTATGAACTTGGTTAGAAGATGTAGCTTTTTGCTACTGTTTTTTGCTTTAGGAAGTATTTTTGTAGCGGCGACTGACGGTCCAGCCACAACCACTGATACTCCAACCAAAACACTCCCAGACCTGAATGTGAAAGCATTAGATGGTAATATGGTGAATATTTTGGAAGAATATGCGGGTAATGGTAAAATTACAGTACTTAGTTTCTGGGCAACTTGGTGTGCCCCTTGTAAAAAGGAACTTAGTAATATTGCCGACATTTACGACGAATGGTTGGATTTGTACGATGTTGAAGTAGTAGCAGTCAGCACGGATGATTCCCAATCTACCATGAAAGTACAACAATATGTGGACGGGAAGTCACTTCCTTATGATGTATTATTAGACAGCGACGAAGCTCTTAAACAAGCTTTGGGTATTCGAATGATTCCTCACACGATTGTTTTGAATCAAGAAGGAAAAATCGTTTTTGAACATACAGGCTATTCTGAAGGTGACGAATATGATTTGGAAGAATTGATTGCAGAATTATCTGAGGCAAGTGAAGAGGAAGAAGAGTAAAAAATATTGAATCGAAATTAAAAAGCACTTCAATATCTGCTTTTTACAAAACGGTATTTGTAAACTTATTTTTGAAGCATTTTATAGCTTTTTTTTAAAACTCAAGTTTAATTCTTTAATTTTCCCTATCAAAAAGGTGTTGGATTTTCTCCAACACCTTTTTTTGTGGAGTATTTTCTCCGATTTTTGACTTTTCGGGAACTAAATTTTTGTTAAACCAATTATATCAGTGTGTACAATTTTTAATTAGGTAAAAAACCACAGCACACATGGGTTTTTCCATTTCAGTTTTGCCTAATCATTTCAAACCTTAATTCATTAGAATGAAACAATTCCTTGCAGTACTATTCACCCTCCTATTACTACAATCTTGTTCTCAAAATCCACAAACCAAAGAAGAATATCTAAATGAATACAGCCAATTCATAGAGCAAATAGAAGAAAATGCTACTAGTTTTGACCAAAACGATTGGGAAAAACAAGAAGAGGTGTATAAACTATTTGCCGATGAATACTACGATCAATTCAGTGGAGATTTGACGATAGCCGAAAAATTGCAAGCAAAAGGATATGGTGTCGCCTACAATAGCATGAAACAGAAGGACAATTGGGAAGCAATCGGAGAGTTCATCGAAGACCTCAGTTCAAAAGGCGAAAAGGCAGTCGAAAAATTTTTGGATGATGCAGGGGACGATACCGAAAAGGTAGAGGATTTGATTGAGCGTGTAGGTAAATTGGTAGGAGATGAAATCGAAAAAATATCTGGCGAAGTGGAAATAGAGCTTGACGGTTCGGAGGAAGTACTCGAACGACTTGCCAAAAAAGCAGAAAATGCACTTGAAGAATTTGTAGAAGATATCGAAGACGATGTCAAAGAATTGGAGAAGAAATTGAAGAAAGAATAAAGTTCTCTGAAAAAACGACAATACAATACTTCGGAAGTTTGGCTCTAAAAAATGGAGTTCAAACTTCCGTTTTTTTTTACAACAAATCCTTTGCTTTCTTCAATAACCAGCCTTTTTCGGTCAAAAATGAAGTAGCTTCAATATCTCCCAATATCTTCTGCAATTTTTCGGGTTGATGCTTGTAAGTCATCAATTTGCGAATGTATTTGATGAGGTTTAGGTAAGGTTTTCGGCGGCTTTTCAAGGATTTTTTGCGGTGGATAAACACCGAAAAACTATCTAAAAAAGCACTAAGCGCAGGGTATTCTTCCAACTCCCAATACGTCTGCAAAAGTATCGTTTTGGCAGACAATTCTAAAAATACCTCTTTGTAATCCACTCGATTGAGTAAGGGAATGATTTGCTCAAATTCTTTTTTGATGAAGTACAAACGGGCTAAATTGTAAGAAAACAGGCGTTCTCTTGCGTCCTCTTTTACCCGTTCTTTGTATTGGTGAATAAAATTTTCGACCCACTCATACTCCTTCAATTGAAGTCCAATCGTCACCGCATTTTTGTACACAAAAGGCGATAGCCAACCTTCCTCCAAAAACACATCGTTCTCAATTTCAAACTGATAGAGGTCAAACAGTCTTCTAAAAGCAGTATTGATGTCTCCTCCTGGTTTGTTTGCCAAACGAATGCAATAATTGTGCGCCATCACAAACATGTCCTGCGTCTCACTGATGTTAAACTCTTGAAAATGGGTCATCAACAAACGCTTCAATTCTTCAAAATACATACTTTCCCCTTCTTCTATCAATGTATTCAATCCTTGGTAAAAAATACCAATTGCAGGAATATGTGTGTAGGGATTTTCTTTTAAATGTTGTTGCAATTCTTTCAATAAACTCAGTTGGTATTCTTTTGGAGCAAAACGCTGATAATTCAATGCTTCGTAAGCTATTTTTAGCTTGTGAATCAAATAAAATGCGTCCAAACTATCAGATAGCTCTTGTAGGTAAGGTTCTACATTTCGCTTATGTTGGTCTTCAATTTGTTGCTTCAAAGCACTGTAAATGCGCCATTCGTTGAAGAAATAATCTGCATTCTTAGAAACTTGTTTTTGCTGGGATTGCTGCAAGTCTCTCATTGTTCGGTCAAACAATTTGGTGAGTGACCGCTGTCGATAAGCTTTCGCCAACTGCAATTGTTCATGTGTTTTCTCTTTTTTGTATTCTTCCTGTATCAAAAAAGATTCCACCAATCCACATAAACTACTCATTAACTGCCTAATACGAATACTTCGATAAGCTTCATTGGGGTGTAAATATTGAAAAACGACTTCTTTTTCAATTCGTTTTTTGGCAAATCGAGGAGCGGCATCTTGAAGGTAATCAAACAAGGCGACTACCTTCTCCTGTTCATTGAAGTAAGGTGAACGAACAAACTTACTACAGAGTCGCCATTCATTTTTATTCAAGCTTTTGAGTAATTGAAGCAATTTGCTATTTTCCATAAATAAAGATTTGAGTGAACAAAACTAACAAAATAAATTAACCCAAGCAACTAATAGTCAAACAAATACCGTCTTATAAGTAGTTTAATTAAGCATCAAAACAAGCTAACAATTACTAAAAAATGTTTTTGGTTTTGATACTAAAAACATAGACTTTAGCAATTGTCAGGAAATATTTGATACACAAGCTAATTTTTTTTAAAATGTCAGGATTATGCCTCAAAATGCCTTGCATTACACATTGAAGGACACACATAAAAAAATAGAATTCTTTTTTAAAAACACACTAACAATATTTTGTGCGTTTATTCTATTTCCTCTATTTCTCAGCAGTGGCTTATTTGCTCAACAAAAAGCAGCAGATATAGCTACTATTGAAGTGGCGACTGCTGTTGACTTTGATGATGAGTCCAAAAACGCTTTCTTAAAAGCAGATTGTCCCATATTGAGAGTAGATATTGGAAGCACTTCCTTACAGATATGTTCTGAAAGTCAATACTTTGTTTATTACTGCAATGAAGGGAATGTTGTAGGAGAAAATGTGCAAATTGGTGTCACCTTTCCCGAAACGATTACTTTTAAGGATAGTGAGCTTCCTTTTGAGCGAATAGACGATGTTTATTTCTTCAATATAGGTGCATTGGAAGTAGGGCAATGTGGTGACTTTGCCATTACCGCTGCTGTTGCTTGTGATGTCTTGATTGGAAAAACTGCCTGCGTAGTTGCCAGTATCACTCCCAATACACCTTGTGACCCACCCAGTGAATTGTGGGACAAATCGGATATCCAAGTAGTTGGAGAATGTATGGGAGATCAAGTCGAATTTACCATCACCAATATAGGCGAGGGTAATATGGAAGAACCCAGTCAATACCGGATTTATGAGGATGATATTTTTGTGTCAAGTAGCACAAAATTTTCACTGGCATCGGGTGAATCTCGCAGTGTTTTCCGTCCTGCAAGCGGAAGAACCATCTCACTGACAGCAGATCAAAATCTGTTTCACCCACAACGAGACACACCCAAAGCTACTGTTGAAACCTGTGGTCAGCCTCCTTATAGTTTGGGTATTGTGAACAAGTTTCCACAAAATGACCAGCTTCCTTTTACGGATTATGACTGTCAGCAGATTGAAGCAAATCTAAAAGGAACAGAAAAACTAATTTCTCCATCTGGTGCAAGAGCGGAAAAAATAATACCAGGAAATGCTCAATTGACCTACAAAATTCGATTCCAAAACGATGAAAGTATGCCTATCGAAAGATTGGTTATTAGGGATATATTGTCACCCTATTTAGACATCAATCGCTTGGAACAGGGGGCGAGTAGTCATCCTTACACCTTCGAAATTCTTGCCTCCAATGTATTGGAATGGACTTTTGAAAATATCAATTTACCTAGTTCTGAAACTGATTTAGAGGGAAGTAGAGGTTTTATTCAGTTCAAGATTCATGTCATTGACGAAGAATTGTTGGATATCCAAATTGACAATCAAGCAAGTATGAGGTTTGGAAACAATTCACCTGTTTTCACCAATCCCGTACATCATTTCACAGGTGACCTAACCTTGGATTTGGGTGTAGGTTTGAATCCTTCAATAGAAGAAATAGTGACCGTTTATCCGATTCCAGCACGAGATTATTTGCACTTTGTTTACAACAGTCAGTCGCAACACTTACGAGACGACTCTATAGAAATAGAGTTGTACAATTTAGTGGGCAAAAAAATAGCCTCTATGCCTTTTGAAGACCGACATACGCTGATGGAAGTCAATGATCTGATGGAAGGAATGTATGTTTATCGAATTTTGAACAAGCGAGGAACACTCGTTCAATCAGGGAAGGTGTGTATTTATTAAAAATGTAAGTTTAGTAAAATCGTTTCATAATTGAGTAAAGTTTTGTTTTGCCTGGTAATGATTTCATTCATTACTGGGCATTTTTTATTCGTTTTACTACAAAAAAAATGGGCAAGAGTAGCAACTCCTGCCCGAAAATACACCCGAATTTAACGTTTTCTGTTAATTCATAATTAATAAGCCTTTAAACTTAATCTCTAATTGTTAGACTAAGTATCAAACGTTCAGAAATACTTAATAACAATATCAGAGAGAATAAATCCTTTAGCTCGCTTTTTTATTAATCAAATAAGTTTTTTTAATCTTTCGTATTTGTTTAGTTGGCTGCTTTTCTAATTCCATAGTTTGTGTACATATTTTGGATATTTTAGCTGATAAGTCATCTGTAATAAAAACAGTTTGACCATTTGCAGCTGCTTTTTGTAATAATTTACAAACGATGATGGCATGTCCTCTGCTCAAAGACTTCAAAGGTCTGTCAAGCAATATAATATCTGGATTTCCAATTAAGGCACAGGTAATTGCCATTCGTTTTTTCTGATCATTACTACACTTAGATAGCATCTTGTCTTTGTGATTCCATAGGTCAAGCAAAACCAACATTTTGGCTGCTTCCTTGGGGCGAATTTCCTTTATCATACAAAGAATCTTAAGGTTCTTTGCGATTGAGTATTGAGGCATGAAACTTAATATATCGAATGTAGAGCCAATTTGCTCTCTAACTGTCGCAATATTAGAGGTTCCCAATACCGTTAGTGAACCTGATTCAGGAAGAACAGTGCCTGCTAAAGCACTTA
>JBGCDY010001045.1:0-8277 GCA_045105835.1 Chitinophagales bacterium | reverse complement strand
GCTTGCTATTGCAACCGATTTGTGACACACTCAAATTCAATTCCCGAACCTCCCAAAAAACACCCCTAAAACCACCAACCACAAAGTCCAACCCAAATAAAAACTCCTCTGCAACAAACCAAAATACTCATGGACAAACATCGGTATTGAAGGTCTACTCAAAACAAGCCCCATAGAAATCACCATCAAAACCAAAGACATCAATGCCCCTAAACGAATGCTTCTAAACGCCTTTTCTCTCCACAAAATAAGAACGAGCAAAGGACTAAACACGATGAAAAGAATCACATTCGCAAACAACACATACAAGGAGTCAGGGAAAGGGAACAAAGAGACTCCAAGCATCGAAATAGGAATAAAAAGGATGGGCAGGATAGGTAAAAAACTAACTTTTGCATCAACACAAACCTTGTATAAAGCAATGACAAAAGGTATGGAAAGCAAAGCGGTTATCAATTGCACACTGGTCATAAAAGTACCTGAATTACTATAGAAGGAATCCAAAGTGGTAATGCCATCCCGTATCAGGTTGTGGTCACCATGTAAGTACCCTGCAATGAAAGAACCCAACCAAGTCAAAACAAAAATGACAAGACCCAACAAAAGGGCGTTTTGGGTATTCAGGTAGGATTTCAGCCTCAATCGAAACCCCAAAAAGAACAACAAACCGATACTGAAAACAAGCATTGCATGTAAGGGTCTATTGAAGGAAACCGCAAAAGGTTGATGGTGACAAATCGCCAATACATGATTCAAAATATCTTCCTTTCGGTAGGATATTCCGTTTGTACAATAGGCAATTGTGAGACCGCTTTCGGGATAGTAAAACAGGCTCGATTCGGATGCGATATAACCGCCCGTATGTCCAAAATACTCTCCTTCTCCAGATTGCATTTTCATCAAACCCAATCCATAAAACCCATCGCCCTCCAACATTTTGTCCAAACTGCTTTTGGATACCAATCGACCTGCAAACAGTCCTTCCAAAAAGACAGCCATATCAGTCGTTGTCGAAACAATACCGCCCGCACCCGCAGGTATCAAACCACTAAAACCGCCTTCGTCAAAACCTCTCCAATCCGTATCAAATTGATAAGAAAATGCCTTGTTTTCGACACTATCCAAAGCTCCCACTCCAAAATAGGTACTTGTCATGCCCAACTTGGAGGAAATTCGGTTTGCCAACGAAACCTCGTATAAATTATCATCCAATTCTTCAATGATATAACCCAGAAGCAAGTAATTGGAATTGCTGTATCGAAAATCTGTGCCTGACTCAAAATTGGGCTTTTGTTTGGATAAGTACCGAACCATCACCTGCTGGTTCAATGGCTTTTCAAGTTCAGCAGTCCAATCCCCCTCCGAGTCGTTTGCAAAATCGTATATGCCACTTCTATGATTGAGCATGTCTTGAATCGTGATGCTTTCGGCATGGGGAATGGTGGGATAAAAATCGTCCAAATTGGTTTCCAAAGAGAGCTTACCTTCTTCTATCAACTGCAAAATCATCGTTGCAGTGTAGGTTTTGGTAATCGACCAAATTCGGTAATTGGTGGCTGTGTCGGCAGGAATTTTGACCTCAGAAGAGACAAAGCGATAGCCAATGGCTCTATTGTAAAGCACTTTCCCTTCTCTTGAAATGGTGATGCTGCCCATCGCCTCATTTCGTTCTTCAAGAGAATTAAAAAGCGCATCTAATTTTTGAGTATTGATGTCTTGGGCATAAGCCATTTTGCCGAGGCAAAGCACTAAAAATAGAAGTATCCAATTCGATTTCATATACCGTGTTTTTTCGGCAAATATATCGGGATATGAATCGAAAAACATAAAATGTTACCTGACATTTTAGCGGCGTTTTTGTGACAAGGAGGTGTCTTATTGTTGGTTTACAGGAAATTAGGCAATGATGGAAAGAGGGGTTTTCCTTTGTCCAAAGTTACTCCTATGTACAGAACGATAAAAGCATTGGCGATGGCAGAGATGAAATACAAGGGAACAGATACGGGTACTTGGCTTCCTCTAAACCCTTCAAAAAAAGACAAGAGTAAAATCGTTCCAAGAACCAATAAAAGAAAGGTCAATAAAACCCATACGATTTGGAAGCTCAAAATTTTTCGCCCTTGAAGGTTTACCTCTGCGTCCTCCTTATTCTTCAAAAATACAATCAGCGGAAAGATGATGTTTCCAAAAGGCAAGAGCAAAGCAGTAAGTGCGCTAATGTTCATCAACTTCAATATTCCTACGCTGTTCTTCTCTATTGAAGTCTCCTCTTCTTTTTCTCTTACTAAAGTTGCCACCTCTACCTCCAAAGCCTTTGCCAATTGCTTCATCGTGTAAGGGCTTGCATTCGATAAGCCTTTTTCAATTCTTTGAATCGTTCTAATCGAAATCCCAGAAATACTCGCCAAGTTTTCTTGGGTCATTCCTTGCTTTTTTCTACAATCCTTTAGTTTGGTATTGGGAATCATTTGCAGTAGGTTTTATTGATAGGACACAAAAATAGGTGCTTTACTGCAAAAACAAATTGTCTGTACCCATTTTTATATTCAAAGAGGAGTTTGTACTTTGAGCCTGAAGTCCAACACACCACGCCTTATTTCTCTACCTTCCATTATGCAAACAGACCACCTTTCCCTCAAGCCGATTTTTGTTTTCCTCACAGTCTTTTTAATTCCCTATTGGATTTTCGCACAAACACCTCAGCCCTACGCCCTTGAAATGCCAGAAGATTTTTCGGTAAAAACCATCTACGAACTTCACGAAGATGTGGTGACAGGAGATATATGGATGGGTACAGAAGAAGGACTCTATAAGTACGATGGAGTAGAGTTTCAGCACTATGTTCACCCTGACTATTCTACGGATTTGAGTGGTGTGAACCAAGATTCAACAGGACGTGTGTGGTGTCAAAATTTTTCGGGGCAAATATTTCATGTAGAAGGGGATAGTTTGAAGTTGTTTCTCAATCATGCCAATTACGAAAACAATTTCCCTACCTATTGGGTCGAATTTCCTACTATTTATGTATCAAGTTCTTATGGTTACTTGGAGGTGGATTTTTATACCAAAGAAGAAAAGAGGCAATATCTAAGAATTGACAGCAGCAGCTACAAAATAAGCCCAAAAGGAGATACGCTATTTCATGAGCGAATTATCAAAATCAAAAGTCACAACAATCGCTTGTTTTTCCTCAGACCCCACCAATTTTGCAGTATTGAAATCAACAATCCAAGCCGTTCCGTTGATTGTACTCCACTTTTATCCCATTTGACGGGGCCCATAAATTTTGTATTCTCAGCAGATACTATGTTGATATTCTCCAACATTTCAGAGAACAAAAATGCTGCTGTTATCAAATGGGTAGTAGGTAAATCTCTTTCTGAAACCCTACTTGAACCTTTCTTGAAAAAAATCAGCTCTCCTTCTCTTTTTCAAGAAAAAGAAGACAACTCTTACTGGCTTGGATTAGAGAATGGCTTGACGATATTGAACCAACATTACAATTCGATTTATGGGCAACAAAAAATATTGGAGGGCAAAACAGTTTCGGACATCATAAAAGACAAAGAGGGGAATTATTGGATAGCTACACTCAACAATGGCATCTACATGCTTCCTTCAAAGAATATTTTGGCATGGAATACCAACAATAGCCTTCTAAAAGACAATGAAATATCTGCCGTCAGGTCAGACATGAAAGGCAACCTGTATATATTGGAGCGAAAAGGTTTGGTTTGGCGTTTGAATCTAAAAACCCATTCATTGGACTTTCTACATGATTTTGAAGCAAGGGGAAAAAATTTATTCTATGACACCTACCACGATGTTTTGTATTGCCAATACAGCCATCAAGCGTATGATTTGGCAAATCAAAAAACAATCTTGGTAAAACAGGGTCGTATTTACAAAAATATAAGCTTCATAGATGCCGAAAATTTAGTTGGTTCTCACTACAAAGGAGTAGAAATCGCCCATAGAAACCCTATTACACCTCCCATGGATAGTCTTTGGCGAAGCAATAGCGGTTTTTATTTATGGATTACAGCAATAGAAAAGCCTTAGAATTGCGCAACAGGCGCTCTGCCTACAATTGCTACGATGTTTCTGAACAAAGAATCTGGGTGGGCTATACCAATGGGCTTTTCCACTACAAAGATGCAATCGAAAAAGAAACCAAACATGAAGGGAAAGCCATTGTAGTCAACAATTTGATTCCCGCAAAAAAAGAGGGTATTTGGGCAAGCACCATTGACAAAACCATTTTGCACATCCAGGACACAACAGTCCTTAGAAAAATTTGGATAGGTGAAACCATTTTAGACCTAAAAGAATGGAAAAACTACTTATTTGTAGGCACACACAAGGGGGTCTACAAGTACAATTTGGACAATCAAACTTTCGAAATCTTCAACACTTTAGATGGTTTGCCTTCCGACAATGTCACAGGATTGGAGGTCGTCAATGATACCTTATACATTGCCACCAACAATGGGCTCACATTTATTCCTGCCAACTATACTTCTGTCAATGTAGCAGCTCCCAGCATCTCAATTTCGAAGGTAGCGGTATGGGAAAAAGACACCAGCCTATTGTCAGACTACCATCTCCCTGCCTTCAATAACAACCTGAAAATCGAATTCAAAGGACGTTCTATTCGCAGTCAAGGAGGCATGAAGTATAAGTATCGAATGCTAGGATTGGACAGTTCTTGGGTCAAAACTCGCAGCAACAACAATGTTGTTCGCTATCCTTCTTTGCCCTCGGGCGACTATTTTTTTGAAGTCAAAACCATCAATGAAGATGGGGTAGAAAGCATCCATGCTGCAAAGGTTCACTTTTTTATAGACAGCCCTTATTACCTCAAATTGTGGTTTTTTCTATTGGTCATAGCAGGAATTGCAGCACTGATTAGCACCTTCTTTTTGTTCCGCATCAAAGCCATTCAAAAACAAAACGAACTCATCAGCAGCCAACAAAGTTTAGAAACAGAACTGATTCAATCCCAACTTACCGCATTGCGTTCACAAATGAATCCCCACTTTATGTTCAATGCCCTCAATTCGATTCAGGAATATACACTCACCAATCAAAAAGAACTGGCAAGCGATTATTTGGGGAAATTTTCGGATTTGATGCGATTGTACCTCAACCACAGTAGAGCGCATACCATTAGCTTACGAGAAGAATTGGATGCTTTGGATTTGTATTTGGATTTAGAAAAACTACGTTTTGAGGACAGCCTTCACTACAGTGTTTCTATAGCCCACAATATCATTGCCGAAGACATCCTCATTCCTTCAATGCTCATTCAACCCTATGTAGAAAATGCCATCAAACACGGTTTGTTCCACAAAAAAACCAATCGCCAATTGAACATCGAATTCACTTTGAGCTCCTCCAATTCTTTGGTTTGCAAGATTCGAGACAATGGAATTGGTCGTCGTCAATCCATGCTTATCAACAAACTCCGAAAAAACAAACCCACTTCTTTTGCCACCTCTGCCATTCAAAACCGTTTAAGTCTGTTGAATCAAAATCGTTCACTCAAAATCGAAGTAACAACTAGGGATTTGGTTAATGATGAATTCAAGAATCAGGGAACAGAAGTGACGATTGTCATTCCTTAACCTGAATAGATTTCGTAGAGATGTTGCACTGCAACGTCTTCCTACTGCAAAGCTATTCATAGCCGCACATTGCCCCTTCATATTTTCAAACGAGTTTTTATTCCTCTAACAATCCAAATCATTATTTCAGCAATTGAAATAGGTTACCCATCAATAATTTCGTTTTTTTTACCATTTTTTTATCTCCTTTGCAGTCCATAAACACAATGCATAGAGCACTTAATTGATTTAAAGTCTATCATTTACACTTAAACTCATGGAAAAGCAAAAGCGATTGCAGTCTGTAATCGCTTTTTTAAGTTAACCATTCAACAAGTTTCAAGTGGTTTAGCAACTCAAACAGCCTCTTCAACAATCAGAAAGCAGTATTTAGAAACAACATATATATTCAGAGCTTATTTTGTCTTTTTTTTGCACCATCAATCCTAAAACACCTCATAAGATTAGGCAATCTAATACAAAAAGAAAAATACATGTGGATTTTTTAACATGGATCAAAAAGCTTCAAATCACCCATCACTCATGTCTATTCAAAATTTTAAATAATTCACCAATTTAAATTTTATTAAAATGAAATTGAACCTTTTAACATTAGTTATTGCTGCTTTAATTTTAGGAACTACTTTTGAAGCTGAAGCACAAAAACTGGGTAAATTCGGTAGTTCTATCGAAAAAAAATTAGGCCCGAAAACCATCCGAGTACCCTACACCGATGTCGTATCTTATTTGGGATATGCTGCACCTGGCAACGAGGATGAGGTCAAAGACGACAAGAAATTTTACTACATCTACTTGTGGATACCTGCTGTAGCTCCAGAATTAGGCGTAAGAATGTTGTCTCCTGTTGGCAAAACAAAAATCAAAAATGCAACGATGTCAGAAGCTTATGAAGCAAATAAAACTTCTAAAGATTATTTTGACACCTACATCACCTTAGAGCGTTCGGATATCATCAGCAAAGACAAAATCAGCGATGCTGGAGTCAAAAGTGCCAAGTGGGTAACCTTGGACAAAAACGATGACAGCAGTGAAATGCCGAAACAACCAAGTGGAAGTAGCTACAATTCTCTTTTGAGATACAAAAGCAAAGCGGGAGACCCCTTGAAAGCTTTGACCGCAGGTTTGTACCGAATCGGATTCACTACCTACAAAAGAGGAGAAGTAAATGGTACTTTCTTAGCAGAAGTTGCTGCTCCTATCAAATTACCTGGTGTAGTTTTGGCTAAAACTATTGAAGATTTGAAAGCTGCAATGGCAGAATAACAAACAGAATGATCATAGAACAATGATGAAAAATAGTAAGGCATTTTTAAATTAATAAATAGGCAGTTTTGAGGAAATATTTTTTTATTAGACGAGGCAAAAAACACAGACATAGCAAGACTATGGCGAGGCTTTTTAACGAAAAAAAATAAAAAAAGATACACTCATAAATGACGGATTTATTAATTGAAATTGCCTAAAGCCCATTTAGATAGTTGTCTCTTCGATTTGATACCTTCAATATCCAAAGAGACAGCTATTTTTGTATTTACAAAACTTAGCGTATTTTAGCTATATGAAAGCCTTAATCATTGACGACGAGAGTAAATCCAGAAATTTACTGCGAACCATCCTTCAAGACTATTGCAGTGAAATCACCTCTATATGCGAAGCCAAAGACCTTCCTTCTGGCGTGAAAACCATCCACAAAGAAAATCCCCAAATCGTTTTTTTAGACATTGAAATGCCTGGTTATTTAGGTACGCAAATCATGGATTTTTTTGACCCCAATAGCATCAATTTTCAGGTTATTTTCACAACCGCTTATAGCGAATACGCCATAAAAGCCTTTGAAATCAATGCAATAGCCTACCTATTAAAACCCATGCGTCCTCAAAAGGTATGCAGTGCCGTCCAAAAAGCTTTAGGACTAAGCAATCACCTCCAAATCAACCTACAACTCACCGAACTCAAAAAATCCATTGCCAATTTTAAGTTTGGAAAAATAGGACTCCCCATCTCCGATGGCGTATTGTATGTCAAACTCTCCGAGATTCTATTTCTCAAAGCAGAGGGAATGTACACCCGTTTTTATACCTATTCCCACGACAACTTACTCATCAGCAAACCCCTCAAACATTTTGTCCAATTATTGAAAGGCAACCACGCCTTTTTCCGAACCCACCGCTCTTACCTCATCAACATCAAACACATCAAACAACTCGTCAAAAAAGATGGCACTTACCTACTCATGGACAACAACGCAACCGTGGCTGTTTCTAAAGAAAAACAAGCGGAATTGTTGAAGTTGTTGCAGGAGATATTTTGAGTGTTTTTACTTGCGCTCATTTGTAACCATAGCCGTCAAGTTAAGAGAAAGTCTTGTTTATTAACCCTGAAAGAGTTTTAGCAATAACACAGGGTAACGCCCTGTCGGTCAAGTATAAATATGCCATTAGCCCTGAAAGGGCGAAAGCATTCAGCCATCCTCTTTGCTTGCGCCCTTTCAGGGCTGGCATTTCCTTTTTTTGCTTCGTAGGGCGGATGCCCCACGCTATTGCTTTTGCCCCTTTGGGGCGCATTATATCCATTTTTCTGCTTCTTAGCTTGACGGCTATGGTTTGTAACGAGTGCTTAACATTCCCTGTCGTTTGAAACGACAAAGTTG
>JBGCDY010001044.1:0-10545 GCA_045105835.1 Chitinophagales bacterium | reverse complement strand
CAACGTGCATATCCTTGATGGTTTGAATGTGGGTGGGCAAAGAATTGCGGTATTTTTTGACCACGTCCACCACCATTTTTAGGCTTCTGTCCTCTGTTTTTTCGATGTAATCCTCCAATTCTGCCATGCTTTTCATACGCTGAATCAACTTGTCTCGAATCCCCTTGCTGCGTCCATTGTATAGGCTCAAAACATCGTAAATAGAAGCCCCTTCATCGGCATAGGTATAGCTGTTGATATTGCCTTCAAAGTACAAATCTTTGATGTCTTTTTCTTCAACAGCCAATTCAATCGCCTTCACCAACAATGCCAAATTGGTACGAGCCAAAGTTGCCCTTGTCTTCAATTCTTCATTGTTGCCAATGCCCCTGATTTTGATTCCTTTGTAGTCGGTAATGTATCCTTTCCATTGCAGTATTTTTCCCGCCAAATTCGCCACATCTGCTTCAAAACGAAAACTATTGCTCAAATTGAAGGAAGGGTAATCCACTTTTTCCAAAGAATTGACCGCATACCTCCAACCATAGATTTGTTGGTGGGTATCGCCCACAATGACCTTCGTTCCCTTCTGTTTCAAAAACACCTCCAGCATAGCAGGAGACGCATCTTGCCCCTCATCGAATAGGATGTAATTGTAGGGTAGTTGTGGCTGGGAAAGTTGGAATTTTTTGAGATAAAAATCGTGGCTAATTTCTATTTCACTCCTTTGCATTTTCGCCAAAAACAAGCGGGTATATTGCAGAATGTCGTCGTAAAAGTTTTTGACAAATACCTTCGCTTTGGAGTCAGCCACAACATCTAAATAGTTGAGGTTTTTGACTCTGGAAGCAGTGCTATTGCAGAAGTAAGCCACAAATTGTTGGACATGGCTGGCAATGATGTACTCTGTGTGTTTTTCTTGATAGCCTTTGATTTCGAGCAGTTCTTTGATTTCGTGGGTTTTGTAGCCTGTGGGATGAACTTTGTACCCACTGTTTTTGACAATGTAATGATAGGCAAGTGAATGGGCAGTTTCGACTTGTACATTGTTGAGTCCTTTTTCGGTGAATTTTTGGATAGCTTCCAATTTGACCGACTTGTTGAAGGCTAAGTACAAAATACGGCTTTTATTCGGGCGACTTTTGGCGTATTCTATCACCGTTGTCGTTTTGCCCGAACCTGCCACAGCATTGATTTTGATGTCGCCAGTGCTGTGGATGATGGCTTGTTGTTCGTTGGTTAGGTTCATATTGAAGAGATTTTTTAATATTTAAGTATTAAAAAATATGTTTCGCCTGATTCAAAAAATCGACTGGAAATTACTATTTAAAGTTAGATTAATACTTTCTTTTTTAGTATATTTACAATTTAAGAAAAGTTTTTGAATTAAAAAAGGTAGGTAATAACTAGTAACGCAGAAGTAACTAAACTTCCATAAACAAGAACAAACCACATCTGTTCTTTAGAAAGACCTGAAATAGATATACTGCCAATAAGTAATTTAATTATAACAATTATTGGTTTTTCTTGATTGTTTTTACTGTCAGACATAAATAATGGATTTAACAATTGAATAATATTACTCACAATATCGGCAAATAGCTAAAAAAACAATCATTAAGATTGATTAATTTGCTTTCTGCTTGTATTTTGATAATAATATAGCATTTGTTAGATAATTAGCATTTTTTTTAGTGAAAAAATAGATTTTAGCCAAAATATGGGTAAACTAAATTTTAATATTAGATTTATTAGGGTGCATATTCTCAAATTAACACAAAAAAAATTTGCTAAAAAACTTGGTATAACAAGAGAACTGTATCAAACCTTTGAGTCAGGTTCTTCTGAACCAAGAGCAACAGTACTTGGGAAAATAGCAGAAATTAGTAATATTCCCATGGAAATAATTTTAAAAGAATCTGTACTTGATTACACAGAAAGAAAGCATGCTATAGTACCACTATCTGCACAGGCAGGAATAGCTACAGATTATGTAGATGAAAAGTACATTTATGATTTAGAGCCTTATCATTTACCTCTTCAACAATTAAGTAATGTATCATCTACTAGAATCTTTGAAATAAAAGGTAATAGTATGTTGCCAATAAGAAATGGAGATTACATCTTAACAAAGAAAGCAGAAATAAAAAGGATATCTGATATCAAAGATTACGCAACCTACATAATAATCCTTGAAGACTTTGAAGAACATATTGTATATAAACGAGTAAAAAAACTGGACGAAAATAGGCTAATGCTAATTTCTGATAATCGTGAATATCTTCCAAAAATAATAGATATTGAGAGTGTCGTTGAATTATGGTTAGCAATTGGTTCAATTTCTTTTGAATTAGAAATAGCAGATACTGAGGAATTAAATAGCTATCTTCAATCTATTGAAAATCGTGTTGTATAAAATAATAATATAAATATTAGGGGATTATACCCTAACCTCCCTTCATGAAATCTGATTGTAAAACATATTTATTTCCCACATTTCCTTACATTGAAATTCTCCTACCGTTCGTAGAATACTTTTTGAAGCCCATCCGAAAATAAGTTTCTTTGTCATCGACAAATAATTCTTATTTTTACTTCAACAAAACCCCATCTTACTATGCCTGAATTCATTGAAAAATTACTGATGATACTGGTCGGTTCGAGTTTTCGTTATGCCATTTTTGCAGGAATCCCCTTCTTGATTTTTTATGTCTTGTTCAAAAAATACTTTCAAAAAAACAAGATTCAAGCCCAGTCAGAGCAGCGAAAACAGTTTATGAACGAGGTCAAACATTCGCTGACCATGTTGTGTGCTACTGCAATCGTTGGAGCGGGTGTTTTGTTCAGTCCTTTGAGGGCTTACACCCACATTTACACCGATATTGCCGCCTACCCAATGTGGTGGATTCCGATGAGTGTGGTATTGAGTTTGGTGATTCACGACACCTATTTTTACTGGATGCACCGAACGATTCACAGCAAAGCATTGTACCGAAGAGTGCATCAAGTTCACCATCAATCCACCAATCCTTCTCCTTTGGCATCTTATTCCTTTCATGTTTTGGAGGCGTTTTTGGAGAATTTCATTATAGTCGTTTTGGTTTTTTTGATGCCCTTACATCCGTTTGCTATTATTGGTTTTGGCTTGTCAAGTTTCTTCATCAATGTCTATGGACACTTGGGTTACGAAATCGTACCTCGTTGGTTTAGGCATTCGTTTTTGTATCAAATTTTGAACACATCGGTTCATCACAACTTACATCACAAAGAATTTCATGGAAACTATGGCTTGTATTTTAGGGTTTGGGATAGGCTCATGGGAACAGAGAACCCCAATTATGAGGCGGAATTTGACAAAATACAAGCTCGCCGTTTTGGTGAAAAGAGTGTTCCCAAAAAACGTTCCTATGCCCTTCCTTTGTTGTTTTTGGTCGGGCTTGGTTTGGCTATGACTTCTTTCAGCCCTTCAAAATCAACTGCAAGGGATATTTCGGGTGAATGGATTGCAGATGGTGAGACAGGGGCAGGAATTGTGGAAATTTATCAAGACAAAAATCAAAAATGGCAAGGCAAGTTTGTGCGTGCTTTGAATGCCAAGCACCAAGCGAAAATTGAAGCTGCTCAAAAAGAAAAATCTATATCCGAAATTTTGGTGCTGCGAGATTTTGAATACAGTGATGCCGATACTTGGACGAATGGAAGACTGTTTTTGATAAAAAGGAAACAGGAGGTGAATGGCACATTGAAGCTTCTGCCTTCGGGAGAATTGGAGGTGACAGGAAAGTATTTGATTTGGAGTAAAAGTAGGATTTGGAAGCGGAGGTAGTTTGGGGAAGACGAAAGACGAAAGACGAAAGACGAAAGACGAAAGACGAAAGACGAAAGACGAAAAGGTAGATGCCTTAGCGAGATTTTTCAAATAATTAAGTAGTTAATTTGCTGGTTATTAATGATTTTTGCTAAAAAAATACCAAGTCTTTTGTCTTACGTCTCAAATCTTATGTCTTTCCACAAACTACCACTTCACATAAGAACCCATTGTATTGACCTTAGAAACATAAGCCTTGCAGCCAATTCCTTTTGAGGTCAAAGTTTTCTCCATCAAAGCTGCAACTTGTTCCGACTTACTGGCAGTGTCTGAAAATGCAAACATGGAAGGACCAGAACCTGAAATCCCAAAAGCAAAGGCTCCCACATACATGGCTGCATTGCGAACACTTTGGTATTCGGGAATAAGATTCGAGCGATAGGGTTCTGCCAAAACATCGATCATACTGCGCCCCAAAAGTGCCAAATCGTTTTGGTAAAGACCTGCAATGAAGCCCGCCAAATTCCCTGTTTGGGTGATGGCTTCTTTCATGCTGACCTGTTTGGGCAGAATATCTCTTGCTTCTTTGGTGAGAATTTCGACATGTGGATGGACAACGGTGCAGTACAAATTGTCGGGAACAGGAAGTTCAATAATGTCGATGGGATTGTAACTCCGCACCAAAACGATTCCGCCCAACAAACAAGGTGCAACATTGTCGGCATGACGTGCGCCACTTGCTACGGCTTCTCCATCAATCGCAAATTCAATCAACTCTTTTTTGGTCAAAGGCATCCCAACCAAATGATTTGCAGCGACTACCGCAGCCACCGCACTTGCAGCACTCGAACCCAAACCACTTCCAAAAGGCATTTTTTTGTGGATGATGATGTCGATTCCTTTTTCATAATTGAGGTGATTCACCAAAGATTGTACGGCTTTGCTGGCCGTATTCAGTTCCACTTCAAAGGGCAATTTACCCTCATCGCCCGTAATTTCGACAATCCTTACTTTTCCTATATCATTGAACTGTACGCTGACTTCATCGCCTGGCGCATCTACCGCCAATCCCAATACATCGAATCCGCAACTGACGTTTGCTATTGAAGCGGGTGCATAAGCTGTTACCATTCTATTTTTGTTGTTATTACACTGTTTCAAAGGTTTCTTTAGATAGCGAGGTGTAATCTTCGGAGGAACGGAGAAGGTGACATCTCACTATCGGTCTTGAGATTACACCTTTTCGTTTCACTCCAAGATGTCACCTCAAAACCTTAAATTATTTTTGAAACAATGTATTGTGTTAAAATTTAGGGTTCTTTCACAAAAATCATCAAAGAACCTTACAAGTCAAATAATTTTTGTGTTTGAATTTGTGCTTTGAATTTAGCTTGTTTTTTTATCATAAAAATCATCCATTGCATTGTTCAGTTCCAGTAAATCGTCCTGCAAAACATCCGCTTTGGTGCGAATATTTATGATTTTTTGGAACAAAATTTTAACCAAACCAATATCCGTTCCCGATTTGTTCGCCAACATTTCATAAAAAGAAGGATTGTAATCAATGGTGCGAATAAAGTAGTGTTTTCGAAGAAAGTCAAAAAAGTAGGTGATTTTTTTCTCTGCCAAATTTTTGTGGTCACCATGTTGGTAATAAAGCATCCCGACCGTTTTGGTAAATTCAACACTGGAATTTGTGACAGGAGGAATGATAGGAATCACCCTTTGTTTGCGTTTGGCTTCAAAAATGATGAACAACAACAATCCTATCAAACTGATATACAAAGCCCATCGCAATGCCTCATTCGCAAGAAAATACCGAAAAGGTGTTTTGACTTCTCTTCTTCCAACATTGTAGAATTCATCCCAAAAAGTAGGCAAATTGGGCAGATGTGACAATGCTTTTTCGACATACTCGGCATTGTTTCCGTGTGTCATGGCGTAGTTGGTGAACAAGATGGGGTTGATGTGAATGTAGAAGTTTCCCCTGCCAAAAGGCATTTGGATAAAATTGGCTTGGTCCTCTCCATTGACTCCCAAAATGGTGGCATTGAAGGTATCGACTCGCTCAAAATAATTATCTGCAATGTATTTTTTTAAGTAATAAGCCTTTGCTGCCTTCAAATCTTGATGCACAAAATTGAATGCCAAAGTATCTGCGTCACCTTCTTCTGCCAAAAAATCGTAGTGAAAGATTTGTTCCACCGCCAAATGTAAGGTGTCGGCGAAAGATTCGGGAAGGGAGTTGGAAGCTAAAAATACATTGTTTCCGTCTGCCACAAATTGAAGTAAGGTGTTTTGGTCAAGTTCGTCAATGTCAAAACTCCAATTGATGAGTAAGTAATTGCGTTTTTGTTCAGATAGCGTACTGTCTTGTAGTTGATTGTAAATCGGTTGGTAAGCAGTTTCTATGTTTTGTTGAGGAAAAATTTGGTCGAGTAAATCAAACAGGATGAAATTTCCGTAAGGTATCTTGTCCTCCTTAGAAAAGGTAGTGCTCCAATCAATCGGCTTGGGCTTCATCACCTCCATGAGTAGAAGCAATGCAAGCAGTACAAAAACCAGAAAATTCAACTTTCGATTTTCTTTCATGTTTGCAATATCCGATATTTCCGAATTATTCCCAAATATTAGTAAATTGCAGGCATGTTCAAAAATGCACTTTCGTTTACTACTTTGTCTTTGTTTATTGGATTTGCCTTGATAGTCAGTCAATGGCAATCCGTTTATGGACAGATTCCTTCGGGTGATTTAGAGAACATTGAGCAGCTTTTAGAGCGTTTGGCGGAGGATGCTGAAGACGCAAGTGCGGCGGATTTTAATACCATTTTGGAAAATTTGGAAGATTACCGTTTGCGTCCTTTGAACCTCAATACGGCAACTTTTGAAGAATTGGCGGAGCTTCAGTTTTTATCTTCCAAACAAATTATTGCGCTTTTGGCCTACCGTGAGACGATGAAAAAGTTTGCAACGGTGTATGAAATTCAAGCAGTTAATAACTTCGACTTGAACTCCGCCCAGCTTCTTTCTTATTTTGTAGTCGTAGAGGATGCCCAAGAAAGAATCCCTACAAAGGAATTGTTTTTGGGGGGTAAAAGCCAGTTTTTTTTGAAGTATCAAGAAGTTTTAGAGCCGCAAAGTGGTTTTTTGAAGTCCGATACTTTGGAGGACGGAATGGCTGTGAGCAAGTTTAAGGGAAGCCCTGCAAAACTCACTTTGCGGTATCGGTACAATTATGGAAACCGCTTGAGTTATGGTTTTACTGCCGAAAAAGATGCAGGGGAAGAATTTTTCAAAGGCTCACAAAAACGAGGTTTTGATTTTTATTCAGGACATGTTTATATGCGAGATGTTGGCCCTTTCAAGCATTTGGCAATCGGAGATTTTGAAGTGAAATTTGGTCAAGGCTTGGCACTTTGGTCAGGTTTTGGCACTCGAAAAGGAGAGAACGTATTGAACCTTTTTCGGCAAGAGTTTCCACTCAAAAAATATACTTCGGTCAATGAAACCAGTTTTTTTAGAGGCGTTGCAGCCACAATGGGCAGCGATAAATTGGAAGCCACCGTTTTTGCATCCTACAAAAAAATCGATGGAAATGTATTGACGGGTAACGTAGATACTTTGGATGTTTTTGGGGAAGAAGTTTTGGCGTTTTCGTCGATTCAGATTGCAGGTTTACATCGAACAGATGCCGAAATTGAAGACCGAAAAGCCATACAACGATTTGATACAGGCGCAAGTATTCAGTACAAACACAAGGATTTTTCGATTGGAGCAAACGCTTTTTTTAGCAAATTTGATTCTCCCCTCCAACCCGATAATGATACCTACAATCGCTTTCGTTTCAATGGTGACCAATTGCTAAATGTGAGTATAGATTACCGTTGGTTGTTGCCCCGTTTTGCATTTTGGGGAGAGACTGCCATGAGTGACAATGGAGCGGTTGCGACTTTGCATGGAGCATTGGCAGAAATTGCAGACCCTTTGTCCATAGGGCTTTTGTACCGAAATTATGGCAAGAAATACCAAGCACTCAATGCGAATGCTTTTGGTGAATCTTCTCGCCCTCAAAACGAAGAAGGCATTTATATTGGTGCTGAAATATTGCCCGCCCCCAAATTCCGCTTGCAGGTATATGCCGACGTTTTCAGCCATCCCTTCCTCAAATTTAGGGTGGATGGGCCCTCCAGAGGAGTCGAATACTTTACCCAACTTAGCTATAGTTTGAATCGAAATGTGCAAATGTATGCCCGTTATCGAAATGAAAACAAACAGCGAAATGCACCTGCAAGCAGTGAGAATAGCATCAATGTATTGAGTAATCACCAAAAATCAGACTTTCGCTACAATCTAGATTACAAAGCCAGTTATCAACTGCGCTTCAAAAGCCGTTTGCAGTGGTCTTGGTATGACAATGGTGTAACTGCGAAACAGAGAGGCTTTTATTTGAGTCAAGATGTGAAGTATTCCCTTCAAGAAATTCCTTTAGCCCTCACAGTTCGTTATGCTTTGTTTGATACCGAATCTTTTGATACCCGTATTTATGCCTACGAAAGTTCGGTTTTGTATGATTTCAGTATTCCGTTTTTTGCAGATAGGGGCAGTCGTTTTTATGTGATGGCAAAATACGAACTGAATCGCCACCTCAATTGTTGGCTGCGATTTTCACAAACTTATGTCACCAATCAAGAAACCATCAGTTCGGGCGACAATGAAATCAATGGAAATGTGCAATCCGAAATTCGGGCGATGGTGCGGGTGAAGTGGTAGGGGAATTCAAGTTCAAAAATCAAATGCAAATCCAACTGAGCTAATTTAGACTTAGGAAGTTTTCTCTTCAAAATTTAGTCATGAGGAAAATGAATAGGTGATTTTTCTAAAATCCAAACTTCCGAAGTCTTGTGAATAATATTCAACTGTCGTCAAGGCTTGCAGCCGTTGACAAAGTTTTTTAAATAAAACCCATGCCTCCAATTTCCTTCAAAGACCTCATTCTCAAAGAAACACCTCAATACCTTGTCATTAACAAACCAGCGGGATTAATTGTGGAAAAGAATCCTTACGAAAGTCCCACGATTGAAGAAATGGCTTTGACCTACCTCCAAGCCTCCAAACCCAATGCTTATTTGGGAATCGTTCACCGTTTGGATAGGGTAACAAGTGGCGTATTGCTTTTGGCAAAGAAAAAAAGTGCCCTCAAAAACTTCAACGAGCAATTTCGCCTTCGCAAAGTCCGCAAAACCTATCTTGCTTTGGTTGAAAATGCTCCCCAAAAAACAAAAGCGAGTTTGACCCATTGGCTGCAAAAAGATCTCAAAAATAAGAAAGCCATCATTTCTTCAAGTCCTGCAAAAAATGCTTCGGAGTGTAAGCTTCGATATCGCCTGTTGAAGACCACTGCAATGGGTTATTTATTGGAGATTCAACCTCATACGGGCAAATTTCACCAGATTAGAGCGCAATTGTCTGCAATAGGATGCCCGATTGTGGGAGACCAAAAATATGGTGGAAGTGGTGATTTTGGCTTGAATGCCGTTGCGCTTCATGCTTCAAAATTGCAGTTTCGAGATACGATTAGTGGAGAATTGCAGATTGTTGAAGCGATTGTAGATTGGGGAATATAAAATTTATCTGTATCGGCGATTTCAATCGCCGCAGGTAAAGTAGTGCCAAAATGTACTTTTTCAAAACTGTATTAACGCTCAACCTTGTCTTTGTGAAGAATCGGGACAAGCTCTTCAAAGAGGAGGCTTTCTTGGGAAACGTGTCAGCGATTGAAATCGCCGTTACCGAATTTGTGCTTAATATTCCTTAGGCATCGACTCCAAATTTATCTGAAACACAGTGGTTTCTTTTCGTACTGAAAGCGAAAAAGAGGTTTTGATTTTGCCGATATTGGGAACAATAGATAGCTTTTCGGTTACAAAGTGGTTGTATTTTTCTATGTCTTCCACCGTTATTTTTAGCAGGAAATCAGAATCACCCGTAACGTGGTGGCACTCCATGACTTCTGGATAATCTGCCACTTGGTTTACAAAAGCATTAATCCCCATTTTGGAATGGTCAATGATGGAAATATGGATAAAAGCATTCAGTTTTTTGCCCAGTTTTTTGGGGTTCAACAATGCCACATATTTCTGAATCACTCCATTTTTTTCCAGCCTTTTCAGGCGTTCAAATATGGGAGTCGTCGAAAGATTCAATTTCCCTGCAATCTCTTTGATGGTCATTCGAGAATCTTCTTGAATCAATTGCAGTATCTGAACATCTATTTTATCAAATTTTGCCATAGAAAATAATATTTTTACCTAAAAAACAATAATAAGTATTTTTTTGCTGAAATACTTCTAATTAGCAGCATAAATTGTAGTCTTGAACTTCAATGTTGTATTTTTGTTAGGAATTTATTGCTTAGATTTTGGATGAAAGAAATGGGAAGCGAGAGAAGGGATATTAATTCAATATGCTTTTTCACTATTAATTAAGCTCCGACTTCTCACTTCTTTGTTCTCTTAGGAACGCTACAAAAATAAATTTACATTTTTTAGGGCTGAACATCCCCCAACCCCCTTCAAAGGGGGAATAAAGAGTGTAAATTTATTTCTTCGGCATTCTTTATCTAAAGCCAAATTATAAAAAAAAATAAAAACAAACATCAATGTCAGCAGTAGCACCTTCAATAGAGAAAATGTATGCAGATGCGAAAGATTTTATGCCCCTCAATGGCACAGATTATTTGGAACTGTATGTAAGTAATG
>JBGCDY010001043.1:0-2627 GCA_045105835.1 Chitinophagales bacterium | reverse complement strand
TTTATAGAGCATCTTGTCTGAAAGATTGACAAACACCACTGTTTTGTCAACTTTGATCTCGACATCATTGTCATCAATACCGTCTTTCAAGACACTTTTCAGGTTGATAGCCAATGCCAAATTCATAGAATCTGCTTTGGTTTTGGCATTTTGAAGGTGGCGGATATATCGGTCTTTGCCCTCCAATTGACTTAGGGTTTCTTTGATATTGTCGTTCGCAGTTTTGGAGAGAACGGTCAAATCACCTACCTGCTCGACTGTTTTGTCTCTCTGCTGTTTGGCATCTGTCACTTGCCCTTGTAAGCCCATGACTTGTTCTTCTCTGAGACCAAGAGTGCTTTCCAAGGTGTTGACTTGCCCTTCTAATTTCAGCTTGTCCCGCTCACAATCAGACAATTGCTTTGCAGTGCGAATTATCTTTTGGTCATAATTTGCCAACTCAGTCTTTGCAGTTTTCAGCTCGGTCTGCAATGATTCATACTTCTTTTTACTCATACAAGAAGTCATCATGAGTATCAGGCATATAAATGCGACATATTTCATTTGTGATGTCATAGAAAAAAATGTTTTTTTAGGAGATTAAAAATATCTTTAGAATATTCTAAACATGAACTTCTCTTAGACTTCAAAAGTTTGGTGGGGTAACACAAACAATAAGCCCAATAGTAAGTTTAAAGGTAAGGAAAAATCAGGTGAATGATAAAATAACGCAATGAAAGACATTTTAATTATAGGTGGTGGATTAGCGGGTCTAACGAGTGCCATACACCTCTCCAAAGCAGGATGGAAGGTGATGCTCCTCGAAAAGAAGGGCTATCCAAGACACAAAGTTTGTGGTGAATACATCTCCAACGAAGTACTCCCCTACTTAAGTACGCTCGGACTCGATCCAATGTTATTATCTCCTCAAAACATAAAACGTTTTCAATTGACTGCTCCTTCGGGAAAATTTATTGAAAAACCTTTGGATTTGGGTGGTTTTAGCGTGCGCCGTTACACTTTGGATGAATACCTCTACCAACAGGCACTTCAATGCAAAACCGAAATATACCTCAACACAACGGTTCAGAAGGTGGAGTTCAAGGGAGATTTTTTTGAAGTAAGCACCTCCAAAGGAGTCATTTTTGAAGCCAAAATTGTCATTGGAGGCTATGGCAAACGCTCTTTGATAGACAAAAATTTGAAGCGACCTTTCTTTCAAGACCGTTCTTACTATATCGGTGTGAAGCAATATTTCGAATTTCCTTTTCCCGATGATTTGGTGGCTTTGCACAATTTTGAAGGGGGTTATTGTGGGGTTAGCAAGGTCGAAAATGGTTGGATAAACGTTGCCTATTTGACCACCAAACAAAGTTTGCAGCAGTATGGCACGATTGAAGCATTGCAGCAAAAAGCCTTGGGTAAGAATCCTTTTTTGAAGGAAGTTTTTGAAGTGGGCAAACCCATTCACGACAAGCCTTTTGTGATTTCCAATGTTTCATTTCAAAAAAAGGAAAGTGTTTGTGAGCATATTTTGATGTGTGGAGATTCGGCTGGAATGATTAGCCCTCTTTCTGGCAATGGCATGGCAATGGCGATTCACTCTGCCAAAATTGCTTCTGATTTGGTGAATAATTTTTTGGAGGGAAAAATTTCGAGGACTGCAATGGAAAACCAATACGACAGACAATGGAAAACGCTCTTTCGCAGTCGCCTTTTTTGGGGCAAACACCTCCAAAAGTTCATGGGACATTCCTTTATTTCAGAATTTTCGGTGAAAGGATTGAAGCTCTTTCCGTTTTTACTAAATGGAATTATTAGACAAACACATGGCAGTAGCTAAGTTTTTTATGGAAGGAAAGCAAATATTAGCGTTCAAAGCAGTAAATTAGCTTTTACAATACTTTTAGATTTTGGACAAAAGAGTAGAGATGTGAGAAGTCGGAATTTAGCCAAATGATAATGAATGATTTGTACCAAACAATTTAAACAAACAAGTGTTTAATTATCAACAGATAACATCTTTTTTCTCACTTCCCACTTCTTTCGTCCAAAAAATTTTTAACCTAAAAATTACTAAGACAATGCTTAAAAACTTATTATTTTCTTTGTGCATCCTATTTGTTTGCTCTTTCCAATATGGTTGTAAGGGTTCAAAAAAATCTGTTCAAACACCTATTTTGATTGGCGGTTTTGACAAAAAAGACATCTACTTCAAAGTACAAGTGGGTGCATTTTCTGCTCCAAAGGGTGAAGACGACACTTTTTTTGAAGGCGTACAAGGAATGGAAGTCATGATGGATACCAGTCCAAATGGTTTGACTCGTTACTCAACAGGCGAATTTATGGTTTACAGCGAAGCAGATGCCCTCGAACAATCTCTGAAAGCCAAAGGGTATGCCGAGGCTTTTGTAGTAGCGTATGGAAAACGTCCTGATGGCTATGACCAACGCATCGAAATGCCTATGAAACAGCTTTTGGAACTATACAACAAGATAGAATAAGCTGATTATCAATAAAAATTCAAGTTCAAAGTATAAATTCAATGCAGTGTTTCAGAAATAGTTTACTATTACAGCAGCATCGCTGCGATACTATTTGTAGAACTCAGCCCAAGTAAGATTTTCATAAGGGGCGTAGCCTCGACA
>JBGCDY010001042.1:0-4129 GCA_045105835.1 Chitinophagales bacterium | reverse complement strand
AGCCACAAAGGAACAAGTGGTCATGCTTTGGTGATTGGTGGAAGTTATGGAAAGATTGGAGCGGCTGTTTTGACTGCAAAGGCTACTTTGAAAGGCGGAGCAGGATTGGTGACAACTTATGTGCCTCGATGTGGTTACAATATCCTGCAAATTTCTGTTCCAGAAGTGATGTGTTTGACCGACCGAGATGAATACTGTATTTCTAAAATCCCTGTCATTGAAGCGAATACTGATTCTATTGCGAAAAAAACAAAATACCAAGCAATTGCCATCGGACCAGGAATGGGGCAAAGCGCAAGCACACAAGAAGCATTGCTGCAAATCCTTCAAACTGCCCAACAATCCTTGGTACTTGATGCCGACGCGCTCAATATCATTGCCCAAAACAAGTGGTTGAAATATGTCCCAAAAGGCAGTATTTTGACTCCACACCCCAAAGAGTTTGAACGATTGGCGGGTAAAACGGCAAATCAGTTTGAAAGACTTCAAAAGCATATAGCAATAGCACAAAAATTTGAAATTGTGTTGCTTATCAAAGGCGCACATACTGCCATTGCTTGCCCTGACGGAAAGGTTTACTTCAATTCTACTGGAAATCCTGCAATGGGAACGGCAGGGAGTGGAGATGTTTTGACGGGAATGATTGCAGCTTTTGTAGCACAGGGCTATTCTTCAATAGAAGCCGCTATTTTGGGCGTTTATTTGCATGGTCAAGCGGGAGATATTGCAGCGAAAGCAAAGGGCAATATTTTGGCGAGTGATATGATTACTCATTTTTCTCCTTTTGTGGATTGAGTATTAAGACTAAAGACACAAGATTAAAGACCAAAGAGAAAACATATTAGTATTCAATGGTGTGATAAAAAATATTGTGTTGATTAATTTTGATTGGGCATTCATAGTCGTTAAGCTAAGAAGCAAAAGATGTATATGGTGCCCCAAATGGGCAAAAGCAATAGCGTGGGGCATCGCCCTACGAAGCAAAAAAAGAAATACCAGCCCTGAAAGGGTGAAAGCAAAGAGGATGGTTGAACGCTTGCGCCCTTTCAGGGCTAATAACCTATTTATACTTGATACACAGGGCGTTGCCCTGTGCTATTGCTAAAACCCTTTCAGGGTTAATAACAAAATTTTTCCTTAGCTTGACGGCTATGATTGAGCATTGAAAACCAATCCCAAAATGAAACTAAAAACCATTTTCTCCCCCAAAAGACTTTTCAATAGCTTTTCTTATGCCTTCAAAGGAATCTACTTTGTATTCCGCAATGAGTTGAATATGCAGATTCATTTATTGGCTGCAATAGGGGTCTTGATTGCAGGTTTTGCACTGCAAATCAATAGGATGGAGTGGTCTTTGATTGTTTTTGCGATTGTGGGAGTTTGGGTAGCCGAAATGTTCAATACCAGCATCGAACTGCTGACCGACTTGGTGAGTCCCGATTTTCACGAATTGGCGGGCAAGGTAAAAGACATTGCAGCAGGTGCAGTGGTTTTGGCAACTTTGGGAGCAGTTCTGATTGGAGGGTTGGTGTTTTTGCCGAAACTGTGGTTGATTTTGTAAGATGAGAATAAACAAGGTGTACTCCGTTTTACTTTAGCGAAGAATCACCGCTTTTCGTTCTAACGCCAATTCTCTTTGCCATTCGATGAGGGTCATATAGGTTTCCTGCAATTCTTTGATTTCGGTTGGTTCTTTGGCAATTTGAAGCCCATCAAGGCACTCGTCCATCAGGCGTTTGACTTGTGATAGTTTGAAGGCATTCAACGAACTATACACATCTGTTTTGAAGCGCAAAGTTCTGTGGGTGATAATAATCTGGTGCTTTTTTTCCCAATTCTCACTCAATTCATGGGCGTGAATGAGTGTGACAGCTGTTTTGCTAATAGCATCGTTTTCGTGGGCAATAAAAAAATCGGCATCCAATAGTTTTCCTTCTTCCAAATGTAATTTGTACAAATCGACGATTTGTTGGTGAACAGGAACATTCAATGGAAGGTCTTCAATCTCACTAATGATATAGGCTCCCGCAGGAACTTCCAATTCCAAGTCTTTTTTGCCAAACTCCAATAAAACCCGCACAACTTCCTTTTCTTGGTCGATATATCGGTAGGATTTGTCGTCTTTCTGGTTACTTTCTTCCTCCGCCATGATTTGCGAAATCTCTGCTATCATGGCTTCACCAGGAACTTGTTCTTGCCGTTTTTTGAGTTGCCCCCATTTCAGTTTATTGGTTTCATTGATGATAATTTGCTCACTGAGATCCAATAAATTGCTGCATTCTTTGATGTACAAAGCTCGCTTGATAGGGTCGGGAATTTTGGCGAGGGTTTGGATGATGTCCCTGACAAGATTGGTTTTTTTAACGGGATCGCCTTGAGCTTCTTCGAGCAAAAGGTTGGTTTTGAAGAAGATAAAATCTTTGGCGTTTTCTGCAATGTATTCTTCAAAGCCTGTTCGACCTTGTTTTTGCACGAAAGAATCAGGATCTTCACCATCTGGCAAAACGACAACTTTGACATTCAGCCCTTGTTCCAAAATCATGTCAACACCTCGCAAAGCCGCCTTCAAACCTGCCGCATCCCCATCATAAAGCATCGTAACATTAGGCGTATAGCGTTGCACCAATCGAATTTGTTCATGGGTCAAGGAAGTACCCGAAGAGGCAACGACGTTTTCGATACCTGCTTGATGGAGAGAAATGACATCGGTATAGCCTTCTACCATAAAGCACTCATCCTGTTGACGAATGGCTCTTTTGGCGAAATACATGCCGTAGAGAATAAAGCTTTTGTGGTAAATTTCGGTTTCGGGAGAATTGACGTATTTCGGTATCTTCTTGTCTTTCTTCAAGGTACGACCTGCAAAGGCTATGACCTTGCCCGACAAATTGAAGATGGGAAACTGAACTCTGGCTCGAAAAAAGTCGTAATCTCGCCCGTTTTTATTCCTCGCCAAACCCAATTTTTGGAGGTACTCGGCTTTGTATCCTTTTGCAATTGCAGTCTTGAAGAGTCCATCGAATTGCTCAAGACTGTATCCTAATTGGAATTTTTTGATGGTTTCCTCTCTGAATCCTCTTTCTTTGAAATAACTTAAGCCAATGCTTTTCCCTTCATCCGTTCCAAGTAGATTATTTTGGTAGTATTGATTGGCAAATTCATTGACGATGAAGAGGCTATCTCGTTCTTCTTTTTCTTCTTTCGCTTCTTGTGTGTTGATTTCTTCTACTTCAATATTGTAGCGTTTGGCGAGAAATCGAAGGGCTTCTGGATAGGACATATTTTCATGTTCCATCACAAATTTGGCGGAATTGCCCGCATTACCGCAGCCAAAACATTTGTAAATGCCCTTGGCAGGAGAGACCGAAAAGGAAGGAGTTTTTTCGTTGTGAAAGGGGCAATTGGCAACATAGTTGGCTCCCCGTTTTTTGAGGCTCACGAAGTCGCCCACAATTTCTTCAATTTGAGCTGCATCGAGAATCTTGGCAACTGTCTGAGGAGGGATCATGGTTTTGAGGTTCGATGAAAAAAGAGGATGAAGGTAGGCAATCCATGAGAAAAAGACAAGCTTATTAGTAGCCGAAAAAATGATACTGCTCAGTTTGACAATCTAATAAGGATTCGATTTTGGACGAAAGAAGTGGGAAACGGGAATCAATACGTGAATGTTTGATAATTAATTAGAGTCTCATTTCTCGCCTCTCTGTTCCCTCGTCTAAAGCCTTATTGATTTTAATGAAAACCTAAAAATGAAGTATAAACGCCAATCAGTATATGTGAGAAACTAACTCCTACCAAAGTTTTTTGACGGTCGTACAAATACCCCCAATATATGCCAGGAATTAGCGTAACAATTGCAAAATAAAGATTGAAGAATAAGTGAAATGAACTGAACAACAAGTTGGAAAGTAAGATGGCTCTAAAGGTCGCTTGTTTTCCTGTAAATAGATTTTTCAAGCCCGTTTGATATACACATCTTGTCACGAATTCTTGGATGGGACAAAATAGAATATACAATACAAAAAACATTAGAACCCACTTCAAATCATACCGAAATATTCGATCCATGTCAATGATACTTTGTCCTTGATAACCATCCATGAATTGTATTTGAAGCCATTTCACAAAA
>JBGCDY010001041.1:0-3768 GCA_045105835.1 Chitinophagales bacterium | reverse complement strand
TATTTTGGCAGGTGCTACGACTGCTGGATTGGTAGGAGAAGTACAGGCATTGAAGAGATTGAAGCCCAAGAGTAAGCCTCCTCCTGCAAGAGAAGAAGTTTTGAGAAATGAACGGCGGTTGTATGTTGATTGCATTTTTTTGATTTTTTTTGTTTAAAAATTCCATTCAACTAATAGCTGAAAGTTAAGGGCTAAATTAGGGTCGCTTATATTTATTTCTTTTTTCCCTCGATAATGGTCAGTAGGCCTGAACCTGAATCCCCCCAGATAATCATCCTCATCAGGTTCGTCTTCATCAAAAAGTCCAATCACATAAGACTGCGTTAATGAATCAATCGTCCAATCTACATCGAATGCGTATTTATAGGAGAGGGTGCTATCTGAATGAACTTCACTAATAAGTGCTAAAGAAAAATCAGAGTGCCATTCTTTATCTAATAAAATGTATAAGTCAGGTTCGTCATTCAAATCCCAATCCGTACCATCTTCCTTTTCAAGAGCATATCTACTTACTGTTATTTTTGAGATGGACATAGTTGTAGGGTATACGAACGAGTAAGATTCCTCTTTTTTACACCCTGTTAACACAACGAAAATTAGCCCCAAGAGAATTTGAGTTTTCATAAAAGTATTTTTTATTTCAAAATATCACAAAGGATGGCAAATCATTTTATTGAAGGAAAACGAGGCATTAAAATTCTCATGAATCTTCAAATTCTTATTAGCTCTTAGCAGCCACATGTATCGCCTTTCGTATTCGATTGTAAGTAGCACAACGGCATACATTTCCTTTCATGGCTTTGTCAATATCGGCATCCGTTGGTTTGGGATTTTTCTTCAACAAAGAGGCGGCGCTCATGATTTGCCCTGCTTGACAATAACCACATTGCGGTACATCTACTTCTTGCCAAGCCAATTGAAGGGGATGGTCACCATTTTTGGAAAGCCCTTCAATTGTGGTGATTTCTTTTCCTTCGAGTGAGGAAATAGGTAGGGAACAAGAGCGAACAGGGTTTCCATTGAGGTGAACTGTGCAAGCGCCACATTGACCGATGCCGCAACCATATTTGGTACCGACCAAGCCTACGGTATCTCGCAATACCCAAAGCAAGGGAGTGTCTGGCGAAACATCTACTTGTTGCTGTTCACCATTGATTTGAAGTGTAAAAGTTGCCATAAGATTGAATTGATTGTTGGTTAAAATTGCAGGATTCTAAGATAAGGTTTTTTGAGGAAACAAGAAAAAAATTAACTTATTTCAATATACATCGCCTTCAAATACTTCCCCTCTTCAAATCCAATCGGGTGGTCGATGTCGTGAAAGGTACGCTCCAATTCTCGGAATCGCCTTCGGGAAGATTGCAGGGTTTTGAGGACGACTGCAAAAAAATCATCGGCACTGACCCGACTCGAACAAGATGCCATCAACAAGATTCCGCCTTTTGAGACCAAGGGAATAGCAAGTTCACAGAGTTGGGTATATTTTCGCAAGGCTCTTGTACGCTCACTGTCTCGCTTCGCAAAGGAAGGTGGGTCGACTACTACGATATCAAAAAGCTTTTTTTGTTGGCGTAGCTTTTGAAGTCCTTCAAAAGCATCTACCGCCATTGTTTTGTGTTTATCTGACTTCAATTGTGGATTGAGTGCCACGTTTTTTTGAGCCATTCCCAAAGCTTGTTTGCTAATGTCCAAACTCACGACTTCGGATGCTCCGCCCGCCAAGGCATGAACCGAAAATCCTCCTGCGTAGGCAAAAATATCCAAGACCTTTTTGTTCTTTGCGAGCTTACCTATTTTTTGGCGATTGTGGCGGTGGTCGAGGAAATAGCCTGTTTTGTGTCCATGTACGACATTAGCAGAAAACAACAACCCATGTTCCCTAAAAATGACTTCTTCTTGTTTCAATTCGCCATATATGACTTGTCCATCTTTTAGTTTATGTAATTTTTGTGTCATATTTTGAAGAGAACGACTCAAACGCAACACAATCGTTTGGCAAGATGTAAGTTTTTGAAGAATCGGCAACATAAGCTTTAAATACGGCAACCAAATAGCAGCATAAAGTTTGACTACCAAAACATCGGCATATACATCTGCAATGAAGCTCGGCAAACCATCGTTTTCGCCATGAATGAGGCGGTAACTATTCGTGTCGGTTTGGGTCAATAATGGCTGGCGAATTTGGTAGGCTTGTTGGATTTTTTGTTCAAACCAAGCCTCATTTATTGCAGTAGACTTCTGATATTGAAGGAGTTTGATTCGTATAGGAGAATCGGGGTCATAGAGTCCCAATGCCAAGAATTTGTTTTTCTTTTGGTCGTAAATAATCGCCAAGTCTCCAGCATTGCCTTCTGTGCTTTGTTTGACGATTGAAGCCTCAAAAATCCAGGGATGCCCTTTGCGAATAAGTCGCTCTACAGAGGGTCTTACCTTGATGGCGACTCTTTTGATAGAATATTCAGAAAGTGTTGGTAACATGGTTGTTGTTGTTTTAATGGCTTTTGTCTGATAGGCTCTTATTGATATATATTTTCATAAACCAAGCTAATTTCCCCAAACTTATTTGATTCAAAGCCGTAAAAATACACAAGTCCACCCAAATAAACATTTATGACTACTGCCAGTAGAAACATAGCTATCAGCCCTACTCTTTCCCCCAAGCCCAAGACAGAAACGGTTTTGGAGTTATTGACAAAAGGCATCAATGAAATGCCTCCACAAATTGAGCTTTGGGTAAAAGATGCTATTTCTGCATTCAAAAAACTCAAAGACAGAGACTCTTTGTACCTCTTGTATATTCGATGGGGCTATTATTGGCATCGTTTGGAGCAATACGAAAAAGCAGACAAATACTATTCTCGTGCACTCAAAGTAGCTGAAAAAACTGGCAATGAGCGTTTTATTGCAAACACATACAACAATATGGGTTTGCTCAATATCAGAAGAGGCAAGCCTGCTCGTGCGCTTCACTTCTTATTCAAGGCACTGGGATTTCAAATAGACAGCCAAAAATGTCCTCTTTACTCCAATATTGGCACCATATTTTTTAGCCAAAAAAAGTATGGAAAAGCCTTGAAATTTTATGAAAGTGCTTTGGACAATGCACTCATGAATGATGTCAATCATGTCTTCAATGCTTATATCAATGTGGGGGTAGCTTTGCAGCATTTGGATAGGTACGATGAAGCGGTTGAATGCTATCAACAATCACTGCAAATCATGGGGGATACGACTCGTCATTTGGATACCAAAGCAGCTTGTTTTGAAAACTTTGGCGAAATCCGATTGCAGCAAGGGCAGTATGCAGAAGCATACAACTACCTCAATGAAGCAATTGCACTCTATTCTGAACTGAAACAGTCTAGGCGTCTATCTGTTTGTTTTCGTTCAATAGGCAAGATTCACCTTGCCCAGCAGGAGTACGAAGAGGCTTATATCTCACTTCAAAATTCACTTCTCTATACCCGTAAACAACACTCCATTGTAGAAGAAAAAGAAACACTTGAAGTATTGATTCAATACTGTAAGGAAACCGAACAATGGAAAAAATGTACGTGGTATCAAGACCAACTCATCGAACTTCAATCGAAATATTTTTACCCTGAGCAAAAAGAAAAAGTAGATGAAATTTTGACTCAAAAGGAAGAGGAGTTCGATGTGCTGATGGAGAAAAACCTGCGAATAGAGCAACAAAATCAACGATTGCAGCAATACAATCGAGAACTGAAACAATATGCTTTCATTGTAGCCCATGACCTAAAAGAGCCG
>JBGCDY010001040.1:0-3797 GCA_045105835.1 Chitinophagales bacterium | reverse complement strand
GGACTATTTCGGTAGAGTCAGAATTGGACAAGGGGAGTGCTTTCTATTTTGCGATTCCAAAATCTGCTAGCTCAATAAGCTAAAAGAAATTATCTTTTACTTCAATAATCATAATTAACGTAAAAAGCACTGGTTTCAATAATTTGAATCCCAGTGCTTCGTTTTCTCAACTCAACTCATTTTTTATTTATTCTACAGTTACAGACTTTGCCAAGTTTCTCGGTTTGTCAATGTCACATTCACGCAAATCTGCAATATAATAAGACAACAATTGAAGTGGAATCACATTGAGCAATGGAGTAAAAACACTCATTGTTGTTGGCACATCAATCACATAATCGACTACCGCTCTCAATTCTTTGGCACGTTTTGAAGCAATCGCCACCACATATCCCTTACGAGCTTTGACCTCCAAAATATTGCTCATCATTTTCTCAAAATTATCCTCATCATTCGCTACCGTAATCACAGGCATATTCTCGTCAATCAAAGCAATAGGTCCATGTTTCATTTCAGCCGCAGGATATCCTTCCGCATGAATGTAAGAAATCTCTTTCAGCTTCAATGCCCCTTCCAAAGCAATAGGAAAGTTGATTCCTCGCCCCAAGAATAAGGCATTCGTACTATCTTTCAATTTCTCTGCAATCGCTTCTGCCTGAATCGTAGAAGTCAATGCTTCTGAAATTTTTCCAGGAATCCTTGCCAATTCTTCACTCAATTCTGACAACTGTTCAACAGAAAGCACCTCTCTCGTTCGTCCCATGTGCATCGCCAACATCGCAAATACAGCCAATTGGGTGGTGAAAGCTTTGGTTGAAGCGACTCCAATCTCTGGTCCCGCTTTTGTTCCCAAACAAACATCGGTCATTCGTGCGATGGTCGAACTTTCTACATTTACTACCCCTATTGTTGTTGCATCTTTACTTTTAGCCAATTCGAGTGCCGCCAAAGTATCGGCAGTCTCACCTGATTGAGAAATCGCAATCACGATATCATCCTTAAAAATCAAAGGCTTTCGGTACCTAAATTCTGATGCATATTCGACTTCTACTGGAATTTCAGCTAAAGATTCCAATAAATATTCGGCTACCAAACCACTGTGCCAAGAAGTGCCACAAGCAGTGATGATGATGCGTCTTGCGTCTTGCAGTTTGTCTTCGATTTTGGCGAGTTCAGGTAGATAGATTTGGTTGGTGTCTAAGTTCAAACGATTTTTCATCGTTCGAGCGACTACTTTCGGCTGCTCAAATATCTCTTTGAGCATAAAGTGTTCGTAAGCACCTTTATCAACTGTTTCGTATTCTATTTCCAGTTTTTGGATGCAGAAGGGTAAAGTACGACCTGTCAAATTGGTGATTTTCAAGCCATCCTTCAATGACATGATTGCCATTTGTTTATCTTCCAAAATCACTACATCGTCTGTATGTTGAACAATTGGTAGCGCATCAGAAGCTACAAAAAACTCTTCCTCACCAATACCTATCAACAAAGGACTGTTCTTTTTGGCTACAATCAATTTATCACTTTCTTTCTTGCATGCCACTGCAATTGCATAAGAACCAACCACTCTGTCCAAAGCTCTTCCTACGGCTTCTTCCAAAGAACAATCATAAGTCGTCCAAATATATTTGATGAGGTGTACCAATACTTCTGTATCCGTTTCGGAGACACAGTCATACCCTTTGTCTCTCAACTCTTCTCTGAGACAACCATAATTTTCGATAATACCATTGTGAACAATCGCCAACTCACCCTCTTTGTCACAGTGTGGATGAGAATTGATGTGATTCGGTTCTCCATGTGTTGCCCAACGGGTATGTCCAATCCCAATATTTCCTTCAACAGGTTTGTTGTTGGTGTATCTCACCATTTCGCTCACTCGTCCTTTTCGTTTATATGTATTCAATTCTCCTTTGCTCACTAATGCCACTCCTGCGCTATCGTATCCTCTGTATTCCAATTTCTTCAATCCTTCTATCAAAAAAGAGAACGCTTGTTTGTTTCCAATATATCCTGTAATTCCGCACATAATTTAAGAAAGTTTAAAGGGGGATTTATAATGTTTTTGTTAATCACTCGGTTGTTCCGTAATAATTACAATGCAAATATAAGCTCCCTTATAGGCGTGGATTGAAGTTCTTCGATGAACTGCTCGTAGTTTTCGGTAAAAGGTAAAAGGTAAAGGTTAAGTGATTGCTTTTAAAGTCTCATATTCTTTATAAACCATAGAAAATTAAGCAATAAACAAAGAATACCTAATGCGATTAGTCACTTAACCCATTGTTCAATTCGATGCCTTCTTTGCCCTTTCAAACAAACCAATCATTCGTTGGATATCCTCCTCATCGGTCATCCAAGAACAAATGCTCACCCGAATCATTGCCCTACCTGCCCAAGTTGAGCCTCCCAACCAACATTCTCCCGATTCTTGAAGGTATTGAAGAATCTGACGGGTCTGCTCATCGTTCTCCCCCGCCACAAGTACTTGATTAAAAACTACTTCATTGACGACTTCAATCCCAATCAACTTCAAACCCTCCTCAAGTTGTTTTGCCCTAAAATAAAAGCCTGTTATCATTTCATCAATCCCACTTTTACCCAAATATTTCATCGTTGCCCACAGTTCTATTGCTCTCGAACGTTTCGACATTTCGGGTGTGTAAAGCATGGGTTCTCTTTGTTCACTGTAAACAATGTACTCTCCCGTTGCCTGCAATGCACTCAACATCGCTTCTGGATACCGACACATAATAATGCCTGAATCATAAGGCGTATTCAACGTTTTGTGTCCATCGACTGCCCATGAAGAAGCCTTTTCCATCCCTTTGGTGAGGTGTTTGAGGCTTTTGCAAGCAGCTGCCCAAAGTCCAAAAGCACCATCTATATGCACCCAAGCATTTGCAGTATTCGCTATGTCACAAATGACATCAAAATGGTCAAATGAACCCGTATTGGCATTTCCTGCTTGCAGCAATACCATACAGCTATCATCCAATTTTGGCAATTTCTCCAAAATCATTCTGCCCTGATTGTCAGAGGGAATCCATTCTACATTTTGGTAGCCAAACCCCAGCATGGACAAGGTTTTTTTGATACTTGAATGCACTTGGTCATGGGCAACAATTCTGATTTTTGGCGCACCATTCAATCCCTGTTCATTCACATCCCAGCCCAAATTCTTCAATATTTGAAAACGTGCCGCAGCCAGTCCACACAAGTTTGCCATTGAAGTACCACTCACAAAACCTGCAACGGTTTCCTTTGGCAAATTGAAGACATCCTTGAGCCAATTTTCGCAAACTTTTTCGAGTTTGGAATTGATAGGAGAGGTAAAATACAGACCTCCATTTTGGTCCCATACATCCGCCAGCCATTTGACGCCCAAAGAAGCGGGAACTGCTCCCCCATTCACAAAACCAAAATACCTGCCGCCTGTCTGAGCCGTCGTATTGGGTGAACCAAAAGTATGTAATTGCTCAAGTAAAGCTTGGGCAGAGGTAGGATTCTCTGGCAAAAGTTCATCAAAATTGTCCAAGTCTTGCAGCGTTTTTGAGGATGGAAAAACATCCATTTCT
The DNA here is from genome assembly GCA_045105835.1 of Chitinophagales bacterium. Classification (GTDB taxonomy): domain Bacteria; phylum Bacteroidota; class Bacteroidia; order Chitinophagales; family UBA2359; genus JAUHXA01. The sequence goes on along the minus strand of JBGCDY010001040.1, from coordinate 222 downwards.
TCGATTCCATCTATGTATTCAAAAGCATAAGAACGGGCTTGATTGAAGATTTCTTTGTCTTTCAATTCTTGTAGCATTTGTTTTTTCATACGTCTATTTTATTGTTTGATTGTGAAAGGTGATGATGCAAATTCTTAACATTGTCCAACTATTGAATGTTGTATAGGCTTCCGCATTAAACAGGAATATAACGCAACCCACCCCAGCCCCTCCCAAGAGGGG
>JBGCDY010001039.1:0-12822 GCA_045105835.1 Chitinophagales bacterium | reverse complement strand
TGGCTACTCAAAGTAGATGACCGAGGTTGTTTAGAGCCTGGTTGTGAGGATGATTTAATTATTACGGATATTGAAGCCGTAGGAGAGGAAAACATAGCAGATGGCAGCCGAATATTGTTGTATCCGAATCCTGCTACTGAACAAACAACGGTTTATTTTAAAAAACAGTTGGCTACAAATGCGGTATTGGAGGTGTATGATGCTTTGGGACGTTGGCGACAGCGATATGATTTGAGGGCGTTTCAAGAACGGCAAGTGTTGGATTTGGAGGGATTGGAGTTGGGGGCTTATTTGTGTGTTTTGAAGGTGGAAGGGAAAGTGGTGGATAAGGTGCGGTTTTTGAACAAGAACTCTTAGATGAAAAAGAACTTTTCTGCGCTGTGTTTTGGACTCAGTATGAGTGCGTCAAATGAGCAAGTTCCTTTTCCCTCTAGCAGTTCAGTCAAGTTTAAAATACCGTGCTGTGAATGTAATCACCAAATTTATTTGGCTGATTCCTAAGCTCCCAAGACCTGTCCCGATTTCTCGGAATAAATTTGGGGCTTACATTACTCCACATTTAAATGTTGACTAAGCACTATCAGTTCATGTTCACAACCAACAAGATTACACTGTACTTTAGGCTTAGTATGAGTGCGTCAAATAAGCAAGTTCCTTTCCCATCTAGCGGTTCATGTTCACAACCTAAGTGACAAAAAAAAACCTTTGAAGCTCCTGCTCAAGGCACGAATTTCAAAGGTCTTGTCATTTTAGTCCTTGGTCTAAAAAAGAAAAATCTTGTTTTTTATAAACTTGCACTCAACTGACTTGCATAGTCCAATTGAGAGATTTCGTATTGCATCATTTCGATGGTCGTGGGGCGCATTTGCAGGGAATGCAAGTGCTTTTCACCTACCGTGATGGCTTGGATGTCGAGGTAAGGTTGGTCGTGTTTGTAGCTGAGCGCCACCAAATGACCATTCGTACCCAAAGGCAAACTGTTGAAATTGTAGTTTCCTTGTGCATCTTTTTTGGCAGCGACAATGGTGTTGTGGTCATCCAAAACAAGGTATAAGGTAGCCTTGGGGTCATTGTCACTATTGATTTGAGCCATCAAGTTTCGTTTTGGAGTGTCTTTTGCCAGGAATTCATTGATGCTGAACCAACCTGTATGGTGTACCATGAAGGTGTTTTTAGCCTGACTCTTGCGCTTGAGTTGAGGTATTTGTTTGTTCCTTGCAGCCATCAAATGCGTGCGGCAAGTATTCATTTGGAGGTACATATTGGCAGTGAACGAACTCATGCCATTTGCGACCAACTGACCATAAGCATCTGATTCCGATAGGTTCACTCCATAAGGTGTGAGGTGTAAAGGTTTGGTGTATCGTTCGGCTGCAAAATGTTTGAATTGTGATGCCAGTCTTTGCAGTTTTTTGGCAAAAACAGGATTCTCTTTTTGTTCTTTCGCTAATTTACTGAAATAGTAAGCCACTTTACTATCTGACTCCTTCAAATCCGCATCAATATAGTGGGTGTATATTTTGACCAATTCTTCAATAGGGAAAAGATCTTTGTGATTTTGAAGCATCTGCAACCTGTCTTCAAAAGCTCTCGTAGCCACAAAGGTCTGCTCAAATTTTGGCTGCAATAAGTGTTCTTGTACGGACTTGTCTAAATCCATTTCACCAAAGGTCATTTGCTTCAATGGCAGTGCAATCATCCGATTGACTTGCGGCAGAGATTTTGACCACCAACTCTGACCATTTTGACCAAATTCTGCAAAGAATGCCCTTCTATCACCATTCCTTGTTTGGGTAGGAAGTTCGACATAAATGAGCTTTTTAGGCGTTATTTTGAGTGCTTGTTCATCTGCATAAGCATTGACATAAATCAATCCATCAGAAGAAAGTAAACTGTTGAAGGTGTTTGTTGTGATGTTCGAGAGTAGATGCTCGGATTTGCTCTCCAATTCTTTGATTTCTACTTTGACATTGCCCACTACCATACTTCCGTCCTGTTGCATGAAGCAATTTGAAGGAATATTAATCAATGCGCCACCATTACTGGTCAAGGTCGTGTTTTGTTGGTTGTCAATATCGTAAAACTGACTGCCAACGCTTGTTTCTTCAAAAAGTTCGTAAAGTGGATGATGGGTTCGCTTGTCTACAGGAGGAGCGACAAAACTTGTTTCTCTCTCTGAACGCTGTTCAATCGTGCTGCTCAGAGGGATTTTACCACTGTTGCTTGCTTGATTGTTGCTGACAAGGTTGTTGGAGTAAGTATTTGCTTTTGGTGTGCTTTGTGATTGCGCTGAACTGTTGGACGCAATCTTTAGGGTTTCGGCATTGGGTGTGCTCTCCGATTCTTCAAATGGCTCTTGGTTCATTGCAGCTTGGTCAGCCCGATACTTATTAATAACGTCTTCCTCGAAGACATCATTGGGCAACCATGCGACGATGACACCTGCCAGAATCAAAAACAATAGTAGTACTGCTCGAAACATAATTGGATGGATTTTGGATGTATAGAAAGTGAGTCCGTGTAGATTTGGTATGCTAAATATAACAAAATTGGAGGGATAAAAAAAGGCAGGAACGGATAGGATTTTCTGAGATTGGCAAGATAATGTTAAACAACCATATTTAGGGGTTTGCATTGCAAAGAATAGGATTTTATATGTTTATTGTGTAATGTTTTGATGGAAATGTTTTTTGACAAAATCATGATAAAACTTTGTCGGATATATTGAAAAAAAAAAAAAAAAGCACCCAAATCTGAAACATTTTAGAAAGAAATGGATCGTGTTTGCCAGAGGCTTGTGCCGTTTTTATGCTTTTATTCCATGTTTATTTGGGCTTCGATTGCTTACTTCAAGGAAGGAGGGGGCGTTTTACACAAAAAAGAAAAGCCTTTGCTCACAAAACTCGCTAAAAAACGATTGGGAGAGCAAAGGCTTTGGAGCAGAAATTGATGGAAGTATTCTTTCTGCCATTTTATATCTAAAATTTTATGCTACAATTGAATCGGTCTTGAAATATTGAAGCCCAAACGGAACTGACCATCACCCCAATTTTTAGTGGTATAAGGAAGGTATTGGTTTTCGACGATTCCTGGAGAGTTCGAGAAATTGAGGAGGAAAACATGTCCACCTGTTTTGATTTCCAAACCAATTCCCAAAGGATTGTAGTACTTCAAAATGTTTTCCCCTTCTTGATTGTTGATGTTGTCACGATAAGCGGAGAAAAATTGGTAGTAATCAAAGATGAGGGCAGTATGTTTACCCAATGCAATGCGTCCTGCAACACCGATAGAAACGTTGTTGTTTTCGTCACCTGCTGCTACAAAATTTCGGTGCAAAAAATTGGGCATCACCTGCAATGAAAACCTATCCGAAAATTTCTTGGAGATAATTGCCTGCAAATCATAAGACATCCTGTGGGCAAATTTTCCGAAACTGGTTGCCAAGGCTGGGTCTTCAGTAGCTTTCATGTGTGAAACCACTGCATTTCCATAAAGGGTGACCGAAAAGGGCATTTTATTGTCTACCGTTTGTCGAAGCAAACGGAATTTTGCCAACCCATCTACCAACTTCAATGGACCGCTAAAGCCCTTACTACGTCCTACTCCAAGGGTCAATCGTTCGGACACACCATATTCAAAAGCAATCCGTACATCAGCAAGATTATCGAAGCCAAAGAAATTGTTGAAGCCTCCCAAATCTCCTGCCATATCCCCAAATCGGTGGGTAATCAAAATGTCCAACTTGCCTTTGTCCACGGTTTCGTTGGTGTGGGTATGAATCAATCGAGTACCCAAAAAAGTTTCATAGACCAAATTGGCAGGGTCTTCTTGTGCTTGTGCTGGGACAGATAGAAAGAGGGCTGCAAAAAATAAAAATAGAGTGTACTTATAAAACATAGTATGAATTTTTAGGAGAAAAGAAGGATTTTGAAAAGGTGAAAATGACTGAGTAAGGAATGGCTCATTTGAATTTGAAGGTTCTATAACACACATACACAAATGACAATTAATAGCTTGGAGAACTAATCACCAGTCACTAAGATTACCAATCACTAAGATTACCAATCACTATACTAATTGTCTTTTGCCCCTTCATCAATCCAAGTTTGAATCAAGGTAATGTCACAAGGTTCTGCAATTTCGGTTGGACCTTCTGTTGAATATTCAGGAGGCATGTCTCGCAAAACAGTTACTCGATTTCTGATAAGATTGGCTTTGGCGGCAACACCTGCATAAGAGGCAAAACTACCATCGGGAGAACCCGTAACATGACAAGAATTTTCAGTACCTGGAAAATAACAGTAAGTAGCCAAAATGGGCTGGATATCCGTTGCAAAACTCACTTCTCCACTGATACCACAAGGCCCAGGAAGTTCCGCTTGATCATTGGTACAAGCTGCTGACCAGATAAAGACAGAGATTAAAATGCTTAGAAAAGAATATTTCATTATGTGCAGTTCTTGGGGTTTATAAAAAATGTGTTGGGTTTGGGAATTGCCCATAGAAGGTATAAAGACTTCGGTAGTCTGATTCTCAAACAGATTGACTACCGAAGTCTTATTTCTCGACTTTTTTAAAGAGTCCTATTATTTTACTGAACAAACAATCTGGTGCTGCTCACAAAATTTTCAGATTGAAGCATGATGAAGTAAAGACCTGAATCCAACTCGTTGTTGTCCAAGTCAAAACGGTGCTGCTGAACACCTGCATTTTCAGCTCCTTCAAAAAGAACTTTGACCAAACGTCCGCTTGCATCATAAGCAGAAATGGTCATCAACTCCGTTTGAGTCAATTGGTAGTTGATATTGAAGTGGCTTGTAGCAGGATTTGGGAAAGTGTGTAAGCTCAATTTTTCAGGAGTGTAGGTTTCGATGTTGGTGAATACAGACGAGAACGAACTCGTATAAACCAAATCGCCAATACGGTTGCCATTTCCGTTTGCGGCATTTCCACAAGCATAGAAAGTCACGTTGCCTACATTTTCTTCAGGAGCAGTCCATTGGAATTCAAATGTATTGGAAGAAGGAGCACTTCTGTGGTGAACATACTCTTTTCCTCCAACTGTACGTACCGCAACACTTGCTGCACCATTCGCATCAAAGGCTCCAACACTTGTGCCATCGTCCGTCAATGCAATCATTTCAAATCCAAATACGCTACCGCTTGCATCATTGACCACAACCGTAACATCATAGGTTTCGCCTGCTTCAAATACACCTCCTCCAGAAAAGGAAATATCTACAGAGCCACTGCCACTGTTCACAGTACCATTGTGGCAAGATGCAGAAGCACAGGTTTGTTCACCAGGTGCACCCGTTCTGCCTGTTGGAGGCTGAAAGGCATTGGTATATACATAAGAATTGTTTACGAGAATGGCATAGACACACATAAATGCCGTAAGGAGTAAAGTTTTTTTCAACATTTTTCTTTTTTTTTAGATATTAAAAATCGTTATTAAGACAATTGTTTTATTCGGAACGTTGCTCGCATTTTGTAGCGAAGAAGACATTAAGGAGGTTTAAAAAACTGTGCAAATCCTATTCTTTTTACATCAAAATAGCGTCTACTTTTTATACTTCTTCCAACAAGATACCAACACAATGGTATTGTATTCCTTCAAAAAATAAATATTCGATAGATATGGGATAAAACAAAAAACGTCAATTCATTCACAAAGATGAAATTAAAAAATGTGCAGAATGCTGGGATTGAAGCAGTCTATTCTATTCGTTTTTTGTTTGATTTCACTTTCGAAAAAAGTGGATGGGCATAAAATGCCTTGTTTTTTTCAAAAGAGAAAGGTTTGGTAGATTATAAACAGTATATAAAGAAAGCGATTTTATCCGTAAAAGTAAAATTTTTTACACAAACGGCAAGGAATCAGCATAAAATCAATTTTTCTCATTTTTTGAAGCAGAAAAAATAAATTCATCGAATCCAGACTTCAATCCTATACTTTGGAGTAAGATTTTAGAAGCCCGCATTCGATGAATATTTCAACTTTAAACCAAATAGTTTTGCGCTTGAATTTGTACTTTGAATTTGAGTTTTTACTAAAGATTAGTTTCTCCCCACCATATTTTCAGGAACCACCCATTCGTCAAACTGTTCGGAGGTCAAAATACCCAAAGACATCGCCGCCTCCTTCAATGTTGTTCCTTCCTTATAAGCAGTCTTTGCGATAGTAGCCGCATTGTCATAGCCAATTTTGGTATTCAAAGCCGTCACCAACATCAAGGAGTTGTATAGGTTTCGCTTGATGACCTCATAGTTCGGCTCAATTCCTTTGGCGCAGTTCTCATTGAAAGATGCACACGCATCACCTAAAAGCCTTGCCGACATCAACAAATTGTAAATCATCATGGGCTTAAATACATTCAACTGAAATTGACCTGTACAACCACCCACATTAATCGCCACATCATTGCCCATCACCTGAGCACAAACCATGGTCATTGCCTCACATTGTGTGGGATTCACTTTTCCTGGCATGATAGAAGAACCAGGCTCATTGGCAGGAATCAAAATTTCACCAATACCACTTCGAGGACCAGAAGCCAACATTCGAATATCATTTGCAATCTTCATCAAACTCACTGCCACAGTTTTCAGTGCGCCCGACATTTCGACCAAAGCATCGTGTGCCGCCAAGCCTTCAAATTTGTTTTCCCCAGTCTTAAAAGGCAAGTCAGACAAATCTGCAATGCGCTTGGCAACCGTTTCAGAGTAGTTAGGAGGTGTGTTGATGCCCGTACCTACTGCCGTTCCACCCAAAGCCAATTCTGATAAATGCGGCAAAGCATTGTGAATCGCCCTCAAACCATGGCTCAACTGTGAAACATAACTCGAAAATTCCTGCCCTAAAGTCACAGGAGTAGCGTCCATAAAGTGCGTGCGTCCAATTTTAACCACATTCTTAAAATCTCCCGATTTCGCCTTCAATGTATCCCGCAAAGCCGTGATGTTGGCGATAGTATTGGAAGTAATCAGTTGATAAGCTGCAATGTGCATCGCTGTAGGAAAGGTATCATTCGAAGACTGCGACTTGTTCACATCATCATTCGGGTGCAAAGTTTTGCTGGCATCGGTCAGTTTCCCTCCCTTCAAAACATGACCACGATTGGCAATCACCTCATTGACATTCATGTTGGTCTGTGTACCAGAACCCGTTTGCCAAACGACCAAAGGAAATTGGTCATCAAGTTCACCTCTCGAAATTTCATCACAAACCTTCGCAATCAAATCCGCCTTCTCTTTCGAAAATCCAGCACATTCCATATTCGTATAAGCCGCTGCTTTCTTTAGAACCGCATAGGCACGAATAACTTCAATAGGCATTTTTTGCCCTCCAATCTTGAAGTTTTCAATCGAACGTTGTGTTTGCGCTCCCCAATATTTATCCGCAGGCACTTCCACATAACCCAAACTATCTTTTTCTTTTCTGTATTGCATGTCTTCTTTTTGTATTTTGATGTGATAGGGTCTTGCAGTTACATCCTCTCTTTGGCACGCTTTTTTAGACTCAAAGTCCAAACTACGAGAATAGGGTATTGTTGGCAAAAGAGAGCAAGGTCTTTTGGTTTAGTTAAGCGATTCAAGCGAACGAATCCTAAGTAAGCAAAGCCCTTTCACTGCAATAATATTTATCAAACAGCAAAGATAAGGAAAAGTCAAAATTTGATGCAAAAAATTGCAACGATTGTCTAACTTACGGCGTTATAGTAAGTCAAACTATAAGTAAGCAGTGATTGCTGCAAAAAGCTCCTGAACCTTTATTTCTTCATCCGTAAAATTATTTTGAAAAAGAAACTCCTAAAAATAGGTCTGGTTTTGTTGAGTATCTTGTTCTTCGTATTGACAGGCATCGTACTCTTCCTAAACAGCCCTAAAACCCAAACTTGGCTTCTCCAAAAAACCACCCAGTACTTATCCGATAAGTTAGAGACAGAGGTACATATTGATCATGCCTATGTGGATATTTACACCCAAATTGTTTTGGACAATGTATTGGTGGAAGATTTGGAGGGCGATACACTGCTATTTGTGGAGGCATTGGAGATAGAAGTCGACAAACTGGCATTGTTTGGTAAAAAACTGGAAGTCAAAGGCATCACACTGCAAAACCCTTATTTCCATCTTTTTCAAGAAAGAACCGCAACCGAAAACAACCTAAGCCAACTCTTGGCAAAATTATCCTCCAAAGAAGAAGCTGCAAATATGGATGAAACGCCCTCTGAAAAGGAAGGCGATACTGCAAAAGTGGACAGTCTATCCACCCCAGCCAAAGATTTTCCCATCTCGATTTCACTCCAAGACTTCAAACTCCACCATCCCCGCATACACCTCGAAAATCACTTTGCAGGCAATGATACTTGGATAGAATTGGAAGATGCTGTCATTGAAGTAGAGAACTTGGACATACAACAAAAAATGGTGGCATTGAAAAGTGTTTTGGTTTCAGAACCAGACGTTCGCCTCTGCAATTGGGAAAGTTTTGAAGAGGACGATGAGGAAGACGACTACACCACATTCATCCCCATTAACCAAAGTGGTTGGACATTCAGCACCGAAACATTGCAGATTGCAGACGGCGCATTTTCCATCGAAAACGATAGAAGAAATACCGAACTGCTCACGAAGCTGATTAATTTCGACAACTTGGGAGTGGATGATATTCAGATAGATTTGAGTCAAGTTGTCTTTGGTTGGGATTCATTGGGAGGCATTATTGAGCATTTGAGTGCAAAAGAAAAATCGGGTTTTGTGTTGAGTAATCTGGCTGCAAATGTGACCTTCACCCCCACAATGCTCGAATTTGATGGATTGTGCCTCATCACTCCCAACAGTTATTTAGGCGATTATTATGCGATGCACTACCGAAGCTTGGGCGGTTTTTTGGACTACAACCACCACATTCGGATGGATGCCCATTTTGAGAAGGGCATTGTCACACTCGAAGACATCAGCTATTTTGCAAAGGGCTTATCGGATGTCAAGCTTTTGTATGCCCAACGCAATCAACCGATTGAAATATCAGGAAACCTTAGTAATAAGGTGAGCCGCTTGCGGGCAGAAGATTTGAAACTGCGATTGGCAAACACTTTTTTTGCAGGAAGCTTCAAACTTTCGGGCTTACCCGATGTAGCCTCTACCAATATTGACTTCAAAGTAGAACAACTGGGAACAGACATTATGGAAGTTCGTCGTTTGCTGCCCAATCTGCAAATCCCCAAGAACTTCGACAAACTCGGAAATTGGGGTTTTTCGGGGCGTTTTTCGGGTTTTCCAAGTGATTTTGTGGCAGATGGTACACTTCGAACCAATATCGGGAAAGTTGGTTTGGATATGAAAATGGTCACCAATGAACGCATTGCAGCCTATTCAGGAGACCTCGAATTGATTGATTTTCAGCTGGGAAATTGGCTTGGAGATACGAAACAGTTCGGTTTGGTATCTTTTTCGAGTCGAATAGAAGGGGAAGGTTTGCGGCTACAAGACCTGCATGCTACCATTGATGGAGATGTCCAACAATTGGAATTCAATGGCTACGATTACCGAGACCTATCGGTGGATGGAAAAATCGACCAACGCCTATTCAGTGGTAAATTGAGGGTAGATGACCCCAATTTGCGCTTGGATTTTGAAGGGATGGTGGACCTTAACAGCGATGTACCCCAATACAATTTCAATGCAAATGTACAACGCATCAATTTGCACCGTTTGAACTTGTCCAAAAAGAAAAACCCTGCAATAGCAGACATTGTATTGGCAGGTAAAACGCATTTGAATTTGAAGGGCAATAACCTGGACAATATTGAAGGAGACGCAACACTGGCAAATTTTCGCTTTCAGCAAGGCAAACGCATTTTTGAAGTCGAAAAACTGAAATTGGAATCCAAGATTACAGACCTTCAAAGGACACTGGAAGTGCGTTCGGATGTTTTGGATGCAGATTTGGTGGGAAAATTCACCTTTGAAGACATGGTTCCTGCCTTCAAAAACTACCTCTACCATTATTTTCCCCATCACTTTCCATTCCCCAAAACGACCCGCCCACAGCAATTTGCTTTTGAAGCGACACTCAAAAAGCCTGTTTCTATTTTGCAGACTTTCGTACCAGAATTGAAGGAAGTGCAAGAGGGAACGATTGTTGGAAGTTTTGACAGTCAAACGAAAGTGACTTTTTTGGATGTAGATATTCCTGCGGTGACTTTTGATGGTTTGACCTTCCATGAGTTTTATTACCACGCCAATTCCAAACATGCCCGTCAATTTGATTTCTCATTGGGGGTAAAGGACATATTCAATAACAAAAAGCAAAAAACTGCTTTTCCCGAGATAAAAATGGAGGGCATTGCCTTCAATGACAGCATTGATTTTGACCTCAAACTCGCAAGTGATACTTCCGCAAATTGGGGCGCAATTGCAGGTGTTTTGAGCCTTCATACCGACACGCTCAAGTTGGGTTTGGACAAAACGATTGGAGCCTTCAATTATGAAAAATGGGAAGGCAGTACGGGCTTGATTTGCTTCAAAGACAAAAATTACTTCACGATAGAAGATGTCTTACTTCAAAACGGCAATCAAAAAATAGGCATCCGCAGTCGCCCCTCCAAAAGCTACCAAAACTATACGGAAGTGATTTTGGACAGTGTGATTGTCGAACAGTTCCAACAGATTCCTGCGATTAGGAACCAGGGATTGAAGGGCATGGTCAGTGGTCAGGTGGATATTCGAGATGTATTTGAAGAACAAACGATTGCGGCAGATTTGAAGGCAGCAGGTTTTGAGTATAGAGGGCAAAAATTGGGTTTGGTGTCGGTTGGGGCGAAAAAAAGCAAATTGGACAACAGTATTCGCATTTTTGCGGATGTCAACAACAACCGCTTCAAAATAGCCGCAGATGGTTTTGTGCATTTGCCAAAGAAAGAAGGAGAACGAGAGCAATTGGACTTTGAGATTAAAATCAAAAAAGGAGATTTTGCCTTTGTGGAGGCTTATGTCGGAAGCCATGTGTCTGATACAGAGGGAAAAATAACAGGACTTCTGAAACTCTATGGCGACCCAATCAAGCCTACAATTGAGGGCGAAGTACTGGTTGCAGATGGAAAAACGACGGTGGATTACCTCCAAACGAGTTATTCCTTTCACAATCAAAAGGTATCGTTTAGAGACAACAGCATTATTGTGAGCGATGGCTCGATGACAGATATGGAAGACAATTCTGCAAAAGTAGATGCCCGCCTTTCTTTCAATGACTTTGTGAACTTGAGTATAGATGCCCGAATCGAAACGCAGGGAGAGCGGTTTTTGTGCTTGAATACGAGGTACGCCGACAACGAGCAGTACTATGGAACAGCGTATGCAAATGGATTCATTACCTTCAAAGGTCCACTGAATCAATTGCAGATGTATGTCAATGCCCGCTCTGAAAAAGGGACGGTGCTGCATGTTCCGATTAACTACAATACAGATATTTCCAACGACAATTTTTATACGTTTATCAACAAAGAGGAAAAAACGGAAAAGGGAGAGGACGATGCGCTTAGTTTTTCGGGAATGCGAATGGTTTTTGACTTCGAAATGACCCCTGATGCGGAGATACAATTTATTTTTGACAAGCAGGCGGGCGACATCATGCGTGGGCGTGGAAATGGTGATATTCAAATGATTGTGAATACTATTGGCGACTTTGGCTTTGATATGTATGGCAAATACACGATTGAAGAAGGGAGCTATTTGTTCACCCTTCAAAACTTGGTCAACAAATACTTCAAGGTCGAAAAAGGGGGAACAGTGGTTTTTGCAGGAGACCCCTACAAAGCGCTTTTGGATGTGAGTGCAATTTACTCTTTGGAGGCGACCCGTTCGGACTTGATTGAAGAGGATGAAAAAGCCTTGCTTTTGGCTGCGGCAGATGACCGAGAAGTGGAGAGAGAACTCCGCAAGCGAATACCTGTGGATGTGTATTTGATGCTGACAGGTTCGCTCGAAGTGCCAAATGTGGAGTTTGATATGCGCTTGCCTGAATTGGGCACAAGTGCGGTGGACAACCTGACTGCCAACAAAATAAAGAGCATCAACCGCTTCAACATTGCAGAACTAAACAAGCAAATTTTTGGGCTTTTGGTTTTGAATCGTTTCTTGCCTTCGGAACGTTTTGAAGTCAGCGGAACGGTGATTGAAGAAGGGGTAATTACAACGGTGAGTGAGTTTTTGTCCAACCAATTGTCGAATTATCTGGGCGAAATCGTGTCGAATCTGATTCCTGATAGTGACTTCAATGTGATTTGGCGGAACTATCAATTGGAAGATTTGAGCAGCAGCAGTCCAGACTTGAAGGGCGACCGAAATGAAATTGAATTGACCTTTACGAAGCGACTTTTCAACGATAAGGTATCTATCAATGTGGGGGGGAATTTTGATGTGGGTAACAATCAAGTCAGTGGAAATGCGAACAATGTATTGTTTGCCGCAGATTTTGTGCTGGAATATAAGATTACCTCGGACGGGAAATTCAAGGTGCGTTTTTTCAACAAAACCGACTATGATATTTTCAACGAGCAATACAACAAAACAGGTGCCGCTATCTTTTGGACACATGAATTTGAGCGATTCCGAGATTTCTTTTCCTCCAAAAAGAAGAAACAACAAAATTTCCCCCAAACACTTCCTCCCGAATTTTTGCCTCCTGCCGAACTGCCACAGGATACCTTGCCTTTGGAAACGATATTGGAGTTGAATGAGTGATTTTCATCCATAACCTGTCGGCGGTTAAAACCGCCGCTACCGAAAATTAAATAAGGCAAACCAAAATATTAA
>JBGCDY010001038.1:0-3886 GCA_045105835.1 Chitinophagales bacterium | reverse complement strand
CTTTCCTGATTTAAGAGGCTTCTTAGCTTCTCTCCTAATTTTGAAATTAACTTTTTTTTTGACTCATAATTATAGGGTTATTGTTGCCATCACGATTGGGATATTTTTTTGTTTTTCCTAATCTTTCTCCTTAAGTTGACGGCTATGCGGTGTCGCCCTTTCGGAGGTCTGCCGATTCGTAGCGGTGCAAGACCATGTTGAGCTTGCCAATCGCCCAAGTTCCCAAGTTTTTTTCTTGCCCAAAAAGCTGCACATTCGGGATGCCATCGACCTTGCCATTGGGTTGTTCGCCCACATAGTGCGCCGCTTCAATGAGCATACCACCCGAACCAAAAGTGGGGTCGTACACCGTTTGTTGGGGTTGAGGTCGGAGGAGTTGCACCATGAGCTTCACGACTCCACGAGGCGTATAAAATTCACCCCCTTTTTTGCCCGCATCTCCTGCAAATTGCTCAATCAAATATTCGTAGGCATCGCCCAAAATGTCGGGTTTGTAGAGGTGTTCGTTGCGGAGCGAATACTGCGAAAAGTGCCGCAAAAGTTGTTGGATGACATCATCGGTCAGTCTTTCGGTGTCGCCAAATTTGGTAGCGGTCAGTACGCCTTTGAGGTTCAAGTTTTGGGCATTGTCGGCATCTTCTTCTATGGCTGCAAAGGCTTGGTCAAGTACGATTCCCAGTTTTTCGGTTTTTTGGGTGATTTCGCTCCAACGTGCTTTTTGGGGTACTTTGATAAATGGCTCGTCTTCGGCTTCTTCTCGGCTCATTCCTTCAGCAAGGGCTTTGTCGACTTCTTCGTCATAGACATCGCTGATGCGCTTCAAAAAGAGTAGCCCAAGAATGTAGTTTTTGAAGTCGGAGCTGTCTATGCTTCCCCTCAAAATGTCTGCGGAAGCCCACAGCCAAGATTTTAGGGTTTCGAGATCTAATTTTTGCATTTGGTTTGTCTGTTTTATTGGTTCGCACATTGGCTACTTATATGGGAGCAAATGTAAGAAAATTAGACTGAAATACATTCTGTTAATTAGATAAGGAGGGCTTCAAAAATAAGGTTACAAATTTCGCTTTGCTTATTCATCCGATGAGGGCTTTCAATATTTTGGTTAATAAGCACTTATGGTGTAGCCCTCATCGGATGAATTTTAAAAAGTTAATTCAGCAGCGTTCCTAAGAGCCCCATCACTAGTAAGTAATCACTATCATCCTACTTCCCAATACAAAACTTAGAAAATGTCGTCCCCAAAATATCCCGATTTACTTGGCCCGTAATTCCACTTAAATGATGCAAAGCCTCTGAGTGTCAAAAGCCAATATTAATTACATTCCTCAAATAGACAATGGTTTGGAGGTTTTAACCACAAGGTTTGTCAAATTATAAAGCTTAAATATCCGAAATTGCTCTAATGAAAAAAGCGGAACCCACCTCAAATTAGGTAAGTTCCGCAATTTTTATTTAAACACTATTCAAGTGTTATCCAAAAAATGTAATTCCTACTGTTTCACAAATTTTCCTCTCACATAGCCTTCTGGAGTGTGTAAAGAAATTGTGTAGAAACCTGCTGGTAAATGTCCTGTTTCCAATTGAATCGCATTGTCTCCTTTTGCCACTCTTAAGGAACGTTTAGAAAGCATTTTTCCATTGACATCATACAAGAATAAATTCACTTGGAAACCCGCAGTCTCAAACAAAATATTCAATCTATCATTGGTCGGAATAGGGAACAAATCCTGCAATACCAAAGTAGTTGCACGGTCAATTGGTCCATCCGCCAATGAGCCTTTGCCTCCTGAACTCCCTGCAAGCGAAACCGTTGCAGCTGCTTCATCATCTTCTACAGGTGTAGTCGTGTTGTTGTTGTCAGGAGTAGAATCCATATCCGTTTGGTCGGCTTCAATTACCTGAGCAAAGGTCGTTACAGGATTGTCCAAGTTCAAGACAAACAATACCAAATCAAGTGTTGCACTCGTTCCACCTGCCAATAAATCCACATCCCAAACTTTCGTCCAAAGGTTGTAGTTTCCTTGTGAAAGAATTTTGTTGGTATAAGCCATTCCTGCAGGAATTGGGATGTCTAACTCAACTCCTGTTGCGGTTACGGTACTGTTGTTGGTCACCGTAACAGTGAAAGTTACATTGGAGAAAAGACTTGGATTGAGAGAATCTACCGAAACCTCTACTTCCAAATCTATATCGGTATCATTTCCACCACAATCTTCTACGGTTTTGATGATTACATTGGATTCTCCTGGATAATTGTAGCATCCAAATCTTCGAGAACATCGGATATAGTAGGTAGTTTCTGTAATAGAAACAGGGTCTATGCTAGCAGAGTTGGAATTGGGGACTGCTGTCCAATCAGGACTATTCGTGTAAAATGTAGTTCCAATGGTGCTTTTGAACCACAAGTACTCCAATGCGCCTGTTCCTCCGCTCGGCAATTCAACACTAACAATTGGATCTGGATCATAAGGTCCACACTCACTTTCCGCATAGCCAATGCTACCAGCCTCTGTCACATTGTCACAGGTGATGGGTGCATATACAATTGCATTGTCTTCATCATCTTCATTTGGTGTATTGTTGCTGTCATTGCCAGGTGTAGAATCTGTATCGTCTTCATTTGCAGCTTCCACTTGTGCAAAGTTGGTGATGGATTCATTGATGGTCAATACAGTAGTTGTAATGGTCAAAGTCACCGTTTCATCCACTGCCACAGTTCCCACATTCCAAATTCCACTGCCATTATTATAGCTTCCCTTACTTGGGTTGCTGCTCACATAACTGAGTCCACTTGGTAATAAATCTTCTACCAATACACCAGTTGCGCTGATGGTTCCATTGTTGCTCAATATAAGAGTGTAAATGATTTCCTCTCCTACACCTGCATCTACCACATTGGCGTTTTTGTTCAACTCCAAATCTATGTTGTCGGTTACGATGACATCAGAACTAAGCGTTGCTTCATCTTCATCATCTTCGTCAGGTGTGTTGTCTGTGTCATTTCCAGGTGTAGAATCTATGTCATCAGGGCTTGCCGTTTGTACTTGGGCAAAGTTTGTGATAGGTGCGCTGTCGTCAAGTATGAACAAAGTCAAATCAAAACTAACGCTTTCATTTGGAGCCAAACTACCTATAGTCCAAATGCCTCCCCAAACGGAATAAGTTCCTTTTGAAGTGCTGTGATTCGTATAAGCCAATCCAGCAGGAAGTACATCTTTGACGGTTACATTATTGGCGGTTTCGGTTCCTTTATTAATTACCGTAACAGTAAAGGTTCTATGGCTGTATTTTACCAACAAAGGATTATCTACCGTTTTCGTCAATTCCAAATCTACTCCGTCACCTCCTATAGCAGGTGTCACGGTTACATCGTCTTCGTCGTCCTCATTTGGCGTTTGGTTGCTGTCATTGCCAGGTGTAGAATCTATATCGTCAGGACTTGCGGTTTCAACTTGTGCAAAACAAGTGATAGGCGCGTCAATGCTGACTACTTCTACTACAATGTCCAAAGTTTTGGTTTCACCATTCGCAACCGCACCGATAGTCCAAGTTTTAGTTGCATCACTGTAAGAACCCATACTTGGATTGGAGCTAATGAAAGTCAAACCAGCAGGAGGATTTACTTCAACGCTTACACCTGTCGCATCCGCAGGACCTTTGTTGTCCAATGTCACAGTATAAGTGAATTGGTCACCTACAGTTGCTTCTGATACACTTGCAGTTTTGGTCAATTCCAGATCTACCAATGGAGCAGGAGTAGGCGAAACGGTTACATCGTCTTCGTCGTCCTCATTTGGCGTTTGGTTGCTGTCATTGCCAGGTGTAGAATCTGCGTCATTAGGACTTGCCGTTTCTACTTGTGCAAAACAAGTGATTGGAGCGTCAA
>JBGCDY010001037.1:0-420 GCA_045105835.1 Chitinophagales bacterium | reverse complement strand
CACCTATTGCAGCTTCTGTCACACTTGCCGTTTTGGTCAATTCCAAATCTACCAATGGAGTAGAAGCGGGTGTCACGGTTACATCGTCTTCGTCGTCCTCATTTGGCGTTTGGTTGCTGTCATTGCCAGGTGTAGAATCCACATCGTTAGGACTTGCCGTTTCTACTTGTGCAAAACAAGTGATTGGTGCGTCAATGCTCACCACTTCCACTACAATGTCCAAGGTTTTCGTTTCACCATTTGCAACAGCACCAACAGTCCATGTTTTAGTTGCATCGCTGTAAGTACCCATACTTGGATTGGAGCTAATGAAAGTCAAACCAGCAGGAGGATTTACTTCAACAGTTACACCTGTTGCATCCGCAGAGCCTTTGTTGTCCAATGTCACAGTATAAGTGAATTGGTCACCTATTGCAGCTT
>JBGCDY010001036.1:0-3904 GCA_045105835.1 Chitinophagales bacterium | reverse complement strand
CCCATCAATTGCCTCTACAGGTATTATTCACTTCAACAAAACAAACGACCAATGAAACAATCTTTACTTTTTTTTTTTTTTTTTTTGCTTCCTTTTATGGCTTGTTAAAAAGACGATGCGACAGATAGAGCGAGTAATCTTCCCTCTAGTGAATATACGCTTGATTCGAACAATTCAGGTCTCACTGGTAATACAAACGGTGGAGGAACAGGGATAGTAGAAGGGGAAAACTATGCCGAAATTGAGGAGAACCCCTTTGTATTCTCTGCAGAAGAAAGCACTTCTACTTTTTCGATTGATGCAGATGGAGCTGCTTATGCCAATGTTCGACGTTACATTGAGGATCATTCACAACTTCCTCCTGCCGATGCCATTCGAACTGAGGAAATGATCAATTATTTTGAGTACAATTACCCCGAACCAAGCAGCTATTCTCCTCATCCACTTGAAATTGTAACCGAAGTGGGAGCTTGTCCGTGGACGACAACGCATAAACTGATTAAAATCGGAATAAAAGGAAAAAACATTGAATCAACCGATTTGCCTGCTGCCAATATCGTTTTTTTGATTGATGTTTCTGGCTCAATGGGAGTAGCCAATAAATTACCTTTATTGAAAGAAGGGTTTAAGCTTTTGGTAGAAGAAATGCGCCCTCAAGACCAAATAGCAATCGTCACTTACGCAGGACATGCAGGTGTTGTGTTGCCCTCTACAAGCGGCGAAGAAAAATCCAAAATCATTGAAGCAATTGAGCAATTAGGGGCTGGAGGAAGCACCGCAGGTTCAGAAGGAATCATTACGGCTTATCAAATTGCAGAAGAAAATTTTGTAACAGGAGGCAACAATCGGGTGATTTTGGCTTCGGATGGCGACTTCAATGTAGGAATTACCAATCATGATGATTTGATCAAACTAATTGAAGAAAAAAGAGATTTAGGTGTATTTCTAACCACTTTGGGAGTTGGAGCAGGGAATTTGAACGATGCCAATATGGAACAATTGGCAAACAATGGAAATGGAACCTATGAGTATATTGACGATATCAATCAAGCTAAAAAAGTATTTGTGCAGGAATTTGGCAAACTTTACACCGTAGCAAAAGATGTGAAAGTCCAGATTGATTTTGATCCTATTTTGGTGAAAAGATACAGGTTGATTGGATATGAAAACAGGGTATTGGAAAACCAAGATTTTGAAGACGATGAAAAGGATGCAGGAGAATTGGGGAGTAACCAAACAATCACCGCTTTCTACGAAATAGAATTGATGCCTCGAACCTCCTATTTGGGAGAAATTCCCCTGACTGTTCGATTTAGATATAAGCAGCCTGAAAGTGATGACAGCGAATTGATTATCGTAAATGCAGTAGATGAAGAAAAAGAATGGGCTGCGACCTCCAATGATTATCGTTTTGCGGCTTCGGTGGTTTCTTTTAGTTTACTATTGAGAGATTCTGATTACAAAGGCACAACTTCTTTTGATCAAATATTGGAGTGGGCAGGAAGTGCCACTTCTTACGACCCAAATGGTTACCGAGCAGAATTTTTGGAATTGGTTAATAAAGCTAAAAACCTGTAGGATTTTGCCTTAAAATTCTGGAAGTATCAAATGGAACGAAGAGTAGAGCTGAGAAAACCGAAGTCTCAAAGACTTCGGTTTTCTCATTTCTTCAATCTCTAAATACACCGTCTATACTGCCCTCTAACCTTTTGTCCAGCAAAATCGCTACTTGGAAATCCCGCAATAGACTCCAATCTCATTAGTCCCATCTAAATTTACTGTCTTCTAAAGGAGGAGATTCACTTAAAGAAGTTCCATTTAGATTCTTAAACCAAGCTTCGTATTCACGATACATTTTACGAATAATATTGTTTCGCACTACTTTGTATTTATAACGACGTGTTATTTCTAAATTTGTTGTAGTGTGTTTTTCTTTATAGATAATTTCTACTCTTTCACAAAATTCTAAATTTGAGTAATACAACGCACTTATCAAATATAAAGCAACAAATTGGTTTGTTCCTGCTGGGTAATAATATGTTTTATTTACACTCACAGCTCCTGCATGGGATTTCTCCTCTTCATTTGTATAGCCAAACCAAACTTCATTTTTTCTTTTATCTCCCTTCTTACTAAGTAGATGTTCTATCATTTTTATCTTTAGACTATCACTTACATGGAGCCAATCTTCAATAGTATTGATATACATCAATATGTCATCGTTGGGATGAATAGGGACTTGTTGGGATTTAATTATTGGGCATAAAAACATAAGTAAAGAAACGAATAGTATTTTTTTCATTAATTTGTTTTTTGTATCCTTGAATTTATTTTGAAGTAACAGGATGAATAAGAAATTCTTTGGTCTTAAAACGCAGTATTTACCTCCAAAAATCAAGAAAACCGAAGTCTTAAAGGCTTCGGTTTTCTCATACAATCCATTTTACATACTCCTCCTATACTGCCCTCCAACCTCATACAAAGCATTCGTAATATCTCCCAAAGAGCAATATTTCACCGTCTCCATCAACTCCTCAAAAATATTGTCATTCCGAACAGCCTTTTGTTGCAGACGCTTCAAAGCAGTAGCCGCTTTATCCACATGCGCCTTTTGCAGTGCTTGAAGATTGGCAATTTGTTGTTCCTTTTCTTCGGTCGTCGCACGAATCACCTCACGAGGCAAAACCGTAGGCGAACCATCTTTGCTCAAAAAAGTATTCACCCCAATAATCGGCAAATCGCCACTGTGTTTGAGGTGTTCGTAATACATACTTTCCTCTTGTATCTTGCTGCGTTGGTACATTTTTTCCATCGCTCCCAAAACGCCACCACGTTCCGTAATGCGGTCAAATTCCATCAAAACTCCTTCCTCTACCAAGTCTGTCAATTCTTCGATGATGAACGAACCTTGCAATGGGTTTTCGTTTTTCGCCAAGCCCAATTCCTTGTTGATGACCAACTGAATCGCCATCGCTCGACGAACAGATTCCTCTGTAGGTGTGGTGATTGCTTTATCATAGGCATTGGTATGCAAACTGTTGCAGTTGTCATAAATGGCGTACAATGCTTGCAGTGTAGTGCGGATGTCGTTGAAGTTGATTTCTTGGGCGTGAAGCGAACGACCCGAAGTTTGGATGTGGTATTTTAGTTTTTGAGAACGGTCATTTGCGTCATATTTGTGTTTCATTGCCTTTGCCCAAATTCTACGAGCAACTCGACCAATGACCGCATATTCTGGGTCTGTACCATTAGAGAAGAAAAAAGACAAATTGGGTGCAAAGTCGTCAATGTTCATGCCCCGACTCAAATAGTATTCAACAAAAGTAAAGCCATTGGAAAGCGTAAATGCCAATTGACTAATCGGATTTGCTCCCGCTTCTGCAATGTGGTAGCCACTAATAGACACCGAATAAAAGTTGCGAACCTTGTGGTCAATGAAATATTGCTGCACATCACCCATCAATCGCAGTGAAAATTCAGTACTAAAAATGCAGGTATTTTGTGCTTGGTCTTCCTTCAATATGTCCGCTTGCACTGTGCCCCGAACCGAAGACAAGGCTTTCGCTTTGAGGTTTTGATATACATCTGCCTCCAAGATTTGGTCACCCGACAAACCCAACAATTGAAGCCCCAAACCTGTATTTCCATTTGGTAAATCTCCTTTGTATTGCGGTCTCGGCAGGTTTTGGTCGTCATACACTCGCTTCAATTGCGCTTCTACCAAGTGCTGCAAACCATTTTCAGCAATGTATTTTTCACAAGCTTGGTCAATGGCTGCATTCATAAAGAAGGCGCAAATCGTGGCAGCAGGGCCATTGATGGTCATCGAAACGGAAGTGCTTTTGTTCGCCAAATCAAAACCTGAATACAGTTTTTTTGCATCATCTAAGCTGCAAACCGACAC
>JBGCDY010001035.1:0-3411 GCA_045105835.1 Chitinophagales bacterium | reverse complement strand
TTGGCAGGACGTGATTTTGACTTGAAGGAATACCAAAGTGATTTGACAGATGCGATTATGATCAATGAAGCAACATTGAAAAGATTGGGATGGACGGTAGATGAGGCTTTGGGAAAATCAATCGAAGTAAGCGTAAGAGATACCACGCCTCGTAAGGTTGTGGGGATTGTGAAAGATTACAACTTCTTGTCTTTGAAGGAGAAGATTGAGCCTTTGATTATATCGACCAATAAGGATTACCGCCTGATTGCCATCAAAATGAATACGAACGACATTCAAGCTACGATTGGCGATATTGAAGATGTCTGGGGCGAATTGGTGACGAATTACCCTTTTGATTACCAGTTTGTGGATGAGGTCTATCAGCAACTCTACGAAACGGAGCAACAACAACAAACGATGATGCAGTTTTTTGCTTTCCTCGCCATTTTGATTGCTTGTTTGGGCTTGTTTGCTTTGGCGACTTTCACCACCGAACGACGCACCAAAGAGATTGGGATTCGCAAGGTATTGGGGGCTTCGATTACGGATGTGATTGTGTTGTTGTCCAAAGAATTTGGCGCTTTGATTTTGGTTGCTTTTTTGATTGCAATTCCTGTGTCTTATTATGTGATGCATGAATGGCTGAACGACTTTGAATACCATGTGAATATCGGATTGGGCACTTTTGTTTTGGCGGGCATTTTGATGATGGTTTTTGCATGGCTGACAGTGGGTTATCAAAGTATGAAAGCTGCTATCGGGAATCCTGTGAACGCTTTGAGATATGAGTAAGCGAGCGAAAACCTTGTCTACAGTTGAAGCGGGATTTGAACGCTGAGACAGAGAGACCCAGAGTTTTTTGGAGACAATAGTGCCCTTATGAAACCTTATATATTTTCAAAACCTATAAGGTTTACAATCAACCAAGAATCTAAAAATCTAAAATCATGTTTAGAAATTACTTCAAAGTAGCTTTGCGAAATTTGCTACGCAATAAGACTTATTCTTCTATCAACATACTCGGTTTGGCGATTGGTATAGCCTGTTGTGTATTGATTGTGCTGTTCGTAACAGATGAATTGAGTTATGACCGCTTTCACCAAAAAGCAGACAGAATTTACAGAGTAGCATTGGATGCTGAAATGATGGGGCAAAAACTACAAGCTCCCATTTCACCCAGTCCTTTGGCAAAAGCAATAAAAGCGGAACTTCCAGAGGTCGAACATGCTTGTCGTGTCAATCCCTATCGAGCAGACGCTTTGGTGGCTTGGGGAGAAAAAAAATTCTATGAAAAGAAAACTTGGGCATGGGTTGATTCCACCTTCTTTGATATTTTCGATTTCGAAGTCTTGGAAGGAGATGCAAATAAAGCTTTGGACAAACCCAATCAACTCATCATAAGTGAGTCCACAGCTGAAAAATATTTCGGTAAGGAAAAGGCGATTGGTCAAATATTGAAACTGGACAATGACCGTGATTATTTGGTGGTGGCTGTGATGAAGGATATGCCAAACAATTCTCATTCTCGTTACGATTTTTTAGCATCCATAGTATCTCTTGAAGATGAAGGTTCTGATAATTGGTTGTCTTCCAATGTTTACACCTATGTTTTGTTGAAAGAAAATGCTACTCAACAACAGTTGGAAACAAAATTCCCCGATTTCTACAAGAATAAAATGGGCCCACAATTGAAGCAAATGGCTCAGATGGATTTTGAGGAGTTTTTGGAGGCAGGAAATCGTTTTGAAGCTTATCTTCAACCCCTTACAGGCATTCATTTAGGCGGCAACTTAGACTGGGAATTGCAGCCCAATAGTGACCGAAAATTCATTTATATTTTCAGCATGATTGCCTTCTTGGTATTGTTGATTGCAAGTATCAATTTTATGAATTTGGCTACTGCTCGTTCATCAAAAAGAGCGAAAGAAGTGGGTGTACGAAAAGTCATTGGCGCTCCCAGAAGTGCTTTGGTGGGTCAATTTTTGGGTGAAGCCCTACTACAAAGTTTGATTGCGATGTGTTTGGCGGTGGTTTTTATAGAACTGATTTTGCCACACTTCAACAACATTGTAGATAAAAACATGAGTTTGTTTGGTGGCAAATCCTTGCTTTTCTATGGTTTTTTGGCGAGCATTTTCATCATTGTAGGTTTGTTTGCAGGCAGTTACCCCGCCTTTTATTTATCAAGTTTTAGACCTGCTACGGTTTTGAAGGGCACGCTTTTGAAGGGCAGCGGTGGAGCAAGATTCCGCAAGGCATTGGTGGTGACACAGTTTGCCATTTCGGTGGCTTTGATTATTGGTGTTTTGTTTGTATCCAAGCAGTTGAGCTATTTTCACAATGCAAATTTGGGTTTTAATAAGGAGCAGTTGGTGATGATTGAAGTGAACAAGGAAGAAACCATCCAACAGATGAAAACGGTGAAGTCAGAAATATTAAAGAATCCGAATGTGATCAGTATAACTGCAACAAGTTTTTTGCCTGGTAATGGAGATCCAAATCAAAACATGTTCAGTGTCACAAAAGAAGGAGCGGAACAACATTATCCTTTGTGGAACATGGAAGCAGATTTTGATTTTATCGAAACAATGGGTTTGGAAGTTCTTGAAGGAAGGGCATTTGACCGAAATTTGACAACAGATAGTATTGCTGCCTATATTCTCAATGAATCTGCTGTTAAGGGCTTTGGTTGGGAAAATCCCATCGGAAAAGAGGTGACAGAAATGGGTATAGGACCAGCAGAGACTATTCCTGGGAAAATCATTGGGGTGGTCAAAGACTTTCATACAGAGGGTTTCACCAAACAAATCAAACCAATGATTATCAGCATCAATCCTCGATATACCTACAATGTTGCGATTCGATTGAACTCGACAAATATGGCAGAAAGCCTCTCTTTTATTGAAAATGTATGGACGGGTTTTGAGCCTGAATACCCTTTCCACTATGACTTTCTCGACCAAAAATTCGCCTCGCTTTATACGGCAGAAGAGCGATTGGGCAAGGTGTTTTTGTACTTCACCTTATTGGCAATTTTCATTGCTTGTTTGGGCTTATTTGGTTTGGCTTCCTATACTGCCGAACAGCGCACCAAGGAAATCGGCATCCGCAAAGTTTTGGGAGCTTCCGTGAGCCACATCACCCTACTACTCACCAAAGAGTTCATTTTCTTGGTCTTGATTTCCAATATCATCGCCTGGCCCATTGCTTACTACATGATGCAAAAATGGCTCGAAACATTTGCCTATCCTGCTGATATTACTTTTTGGACCTTTGGTTTGGCAAGTATTTTGGGTTTGGTGATTGCGGTTTTGACGGTGAGTTTTCAGGCAGTGAAGGCTGCAATTGGGAATCCTATTCAGGCTTTGAGGTCTGAGTAAGTTTTTCCCCAATCCGAAGGAATCAATCCGTAGCAATCACAGATTCCCC
>JBGCDY010001034.1:0-3750 GCA_045105835.1 Chitinophagales bacterium | reverse complement strand
CGTTTTCTGAATAATCTGAAAAGTCAAAAGGAACGAGGATTTTTTTCATTAGAGTATTGTTTTAGGGAGATAGAAATTAAATATGCGTAGGCTATTATTTGCTAAATCCCTTAGTTGAAATTTCTCTTTTCAATCTACTCTAAATGTTTGTTTTTTGGAATGACTTGAATCAAGGTTAGTGATGATTTGAGGCAGCTTTAACAACAGCTTTATTCCTTGATTAACAGTTGAACTCAACAAATCATTTGTTTTTTTTTTTTTAAAAACCTAACTTCACTCAAACAATCCCAATCAAGCCACGCCCACAATGAAAAGAGAAAACACATCCGACATCATAGGCAATCACAATATTGTCATACAAGAAGTAACCGACAGCACAATCACGCTCAATATAGATGGCAATTTCAAAGAAATCCGCAATGATATAGCCGAATTAAAAACATTGATGCAACAACTCAATGCCCAATTCCTTCAAGTAGCAGAAAAAACCTTCCACAAAGACGAAATAGGAACAAAGCCCTTCAATACCTACCTCCAAAACTGCAATAATGCCATTATCAACAGCACGATTCATGCAGGTGGCGATGTAAACATCGGTACAACAACCAATATCATCAAAGGAGTTTCCTTCTTGGCTTTGGATTGGTTTTTGGCAACAAGAAAGCCTCAAAAAATGGGTGGGCTTTGACCGTGTGTTTCCAAAAAACGATGTCAACTTCAATATGCTCATCCTACCCTTCAAAAAAGTCTGTGAGCATGAGGGAAAAAGCTATGATGCAGGCTATGTCATCAAAGAAAGATTACAGGGAATCATCGCCAAAGAGGCTTTGCAAGTAAGTGTCCAGTATTTGGAAAACTTTGATTTTGAGAATTTCAGTGATTCCAAAGCAGAAAAAGCTCGCCAATACCATCATGCTGATATGATAGTCTATGGCAGTTACCAAACGGGAGACTGTTCGGATGAAGGGGACAAGTTTTGTTTGAATTATCAAACAGATGAGAAATGGAAATTGGAGAAAACAGGATTTGATTTGGATAGGGAATATCAATCGGGTGGATTGGATGAACTGCAAAAAGGGCAACTGCAAGAAAAAATAGAAGACATTGCTCTTTTTCTATCGGTTATTGCCCAACAAAAAAACATAGACCACGATAGATATTTGCAGAAATTGCAAGGACTTTTGGCAGAAAAAGATTTGGAAAATGAATCAAAAACGGGTATCTATTTGGAACTGGCAGACCAACTTCAAGAAGAGGGAAAACTAACAGATGTATTGAATCTTTATGAGAAAGTGTTGGAAATCTACGAAAAAAATGGTAATAAATACGGGATAGGGCTTGCTTATCAGCGTATAGGTACAGTTCACACTTCTTTAGGGAATTTGGGCAAAGCTTTGACATTTTTTGAAGATGAAACAATACTGTTTGAAGAACTCTATGACTCCTATCCTCAAAATATCGCCTTTAAAAACGGATTGGCGATTTCTTACGAAAAACTCGGAGAAACGCATAGCAGCTTGGGCAATTTGGACAAAGCTTTAAAGTATTTTGAAGGATTTGCTGATTTAATGAAAGAACTCTATGAATCCTATCCTCAAAATGTAGAATTCAAGACTAACTTGGCGATTTCTTACTCCAAACTCGGTTCAACGCATAGCAGCTTGGGGAATTTGGACAAAGCTTTGACTTTTTTTGAAGATGATATAAAATTGACCAAAGAACTCTATGACTCCTATCCGCAAAATGTGTCGTTTAAAAATGGCTTGGCAGTCTCTTACGAAAAACTCGGTAAAACGTATAGCAGCTTGGGGAATTTGGGTAAAGCATTGCAATATTTTGAAGAGGAAACTGTATTATTTGAAGAACTCTATGACTCCTATCCGCAAAATATAGAATTTAAAAACGGCTTGGCGATTTCTTACGAAAAACTCGGTGAAACACACAGTAGTTTGGGCAATTCGGATAAAGTCTTGCAATATTTTGAAGACGAAACTGTATTATTTGAAGAACTCTATGACTCCTATCCGCAAAATGTAGAATTTAAAAACGGCTTGGCGATTTCTTACGAAAAACTCGGTGAAACACACAGTAGTTTGGGGAATTTGGATAAAGCATTGCAATATTTTGAAGATGATGTGAAGCTAACCAAAGAACTGTATAACTCCTATCCGCAAAATGTGTCGTTTAAAAATGGCTTGGCAATTTCTTACGAAAAACTTGGTAAAACGTATAGCAGCTTGGGAAATTTGGATAAAGCATTGCAATATTTTGAAGACGAAACTGTATTATTTGAAGAACTCTATGACTCCTACCCTCAAAATGTGTCGTTTAAAAATGGCTTGGCGATTTCTTATGTGAAATTGGCACAGATTTATTTACAAAAAAAGGATAATACTCAAGCTGAAGATTATCTTCTAAAAGCAGAAAAGCATTTTGCAGAGCTACACGAAATAGCTCCACAACATGCTCAATTTAAGCAGTATTTGGAGATAGTAAGAGGTGTTTTGAAGGATTTGGAGTAGCTTAATTTACCACCGTTCCAATGTCGGCGAATCTGTTAGATGTCGCCGAATTCTCACTAAAGAGCAGAAATTTCGCCGACACCTTTAGGTTCGGCGACAATTGAAGCGAGGAAGCTATTCAACCATTGATAAACCGTTGACAACACACATTCAAAAAAACCAAAACACCACCCATTTTTCACCTCTTCCTCCCAAGTCACCCTACTACACCTTCTCACCTCAAAGCCTTTCATACCCCCTCAAAACCAAGCATTTCCTCACCTGTCGTGCCATTGTCGTATCAAATAATCAGGCAAAATAGTCAAGTAATAACGATATTGGAAGCGAAAGGGATTTGCAACAAAAACATCATTTCGTTAAAAATAGCTCTATGCTGACTACAAAAACCACCAAAAAATTTGTAGCCTCAAAACAAAAATCAGAAATTTAATCAGGCAAAAAACAAACATATAAAATTAAACTCCATGCTTATGCGACAACAAAATCTACTTTATGTACTCTTATTCTTTCTCTGTATCTGCTCGTTGGAGATACAAGCACAAGTAACCGTCTCAGGAACCATCACCGAAGACGACAACAATACCACCCTCATCGGTGTGACCATCCTCGAAAAAGGCACTTCCAATGGAGCTGTTACCGATTTGGAGGGCAATTACACCTTGGAAGTCACCGACAACAATGCCGTTTTGATGATTTCCTACATTGGTTATTCCTCTCAAGAAGTGGCAGTCGGTAGTCAATCGACTATAGATGTCACACTCGAAACAGACGTAGCCAGTTTGGACGAAATCGTAGTCGTGGGCTATGGAGTCCAAAAGAAAAGTGTGGTAACGGGTTCAATCTCAAAGGTGAAAGCCGATGAATTGGAATCTATGCCCGTCACCCGAATCGAACAATCCCTTCAAGGGCGTACTTCAGGTGTCCGTGTAACCTCCAATTCTGGTCAGCCAGGAGAAAGCGGAACAGTCCGTATTCGAGGGACAACTTCTATCAACGGTAGCGACCCATTGTATGTAGTCGATGGCGTACCTGTTGGAGGAGGAATTGACTTCTTGAATCAAGGCGACATCGAATCTATCGAAGTATTGAAGGATGCAGCATCTGCCTCTATCTATGGCGCACGTTCTGCCAATGGAGTGGTTTTGATTACCACCAAAAAAGGTATCACCAACCGAATGAGTGTCAATCTCAGCTCTTACTATGGTACACAAGCTCCTTGGAAAAAATT
>JBGCDY010001033.1:0-2686 GCA_045105835.1 Chitinophagales bacterium | reverse complement strand
GACCCAAGCGTTTCTTTGGGGTATGCCGATGTCAAGGACGTATTTCCAGAGCGGAGTCATCTCAAATTGGATTTCAGACCCCGTACAATTTCCAATTTATATGCCAAACCGATTAGTTTACCTACTCCCAAAATGGCAGTATATGTGCATGGAGACGAGGAAAGTGTAAAGAAGTTCAAAGCAAAAGAAACCGAATTTGTAAACATACTTTTTACAGACACTCTAAGGGGAACAAAGTACAATATCAGGGTAGAAGAAAATGGTATTTACACCTACTTCAACCATACAAACGAACTGATTTATGGTTATGAAAACTATCTTTTTGACAACAATGTAAAATATACGATAGACATTTTAGGGGCGATTTTGAGATGGGAAAATGGTGTGGCACTGCAAAACCGAAGTACCAAATTATCTGAAGATTCGATAGATTTTGTGTTGACAGATGCCAATGAGAAATCCATTTTGACAGATGCAGAGATTGTAGCCTCGAATGGAAAAGCATTGAAGCCGACTCCAAATGAAGAATTTGTGACGCTTTATACAGACAAGAATGTGGACGATGGAAAGGTCAAAATTTTCTTGAAAGCCCAACATCGCTGCAATCAAAAATTGTATTTTGCCTTGGCATATTTTTCCGAAGAATTTGGTATTGAAGTCTATCGAAATGAACCTGTGGATAAAAATCAGGACATGATAACTCTTTGGGGAGAGGGTAAGAGTGATTTTTTGTTTTTGGAGGATGAGGAAGAATACCACGATGTGTTTAAATTAATTGTAAGCACTGAACCCATCAGCAGCTTTTTGATAGAGCAAGAGGCAGTTGATTTAGGTCGCATTCAACGTGATCCTCGAAAGACAAGCAGAACGCATGCTTACAAAAAACTCGCAAACGATTGGTTCACCAAAACAATTCATATTCGCTTATTGAAACGCAAAAATGAGGTAAGTGAAACAGCTACCCAATTGGGCAATGAAAACCAGCTGGTTATTGGCGGTCATCCCAGCTTCAAAGCCAAATTGAGTCTATCCGCAGCCCAAACCAACAGCCGAAATATTGACAGTTTCTCTACCGCAGCCGAAGTGTTTTCGCAACAAGAGGGCGAGCTCTTGTCTTTTGGAGCAACGCATGGAAACAACAGCAATGTTTTGGTATTGAACGACATTGCAGCTGATGAAGATTTGAAGAGTCAACCTTTAGAGATTGATGTCAATGTACCAACCTCTGAGGAGGAAATGATTTGGTCTTTCACCTATGACAATGGAGTCATTGTGCCAATCGGAGAAGCCATTGCAGCGGAAGATGGAAGCAGCACGAAGATTGTCATTGAAGAGATTCCGAACATCAACTATCCCGATATTTACAACCCTGATAACCCCGAACCAGGCAAACGAAGCCTCACCAAAGCCTTGAAACTGGTATTCTTCAAATTTATCAAGCTCAAAGGCAAAACCCATCAGCTTCGACAGGTGATTTACAAAGAAGATGGTTCAGCAGAACGCAGTAAGGCGGGCTTGGCAGATGCCGTACAAAATGCCGAAAACATTTTGCTTTTGGTGCATGGAATCATTGGTGACACCCAGCAAATGGCAGAAGCTTTTCGCCCTGCTATTGAAGGAGATGAAAAAAAGTACGATTTAGTGCTGACGTATGATTACGAAAACCTAAATACTCCGATAGAAGAGACAGCGGACTTGTTGTACAGCAAATTGGTACACGACTTGAATTTGCAGCAATCCAACAAAAACTTGGACATTGTGGCGCATTCTATGGGCGGTTTGGTGTCTCGCTATATGATTGAAAAATTGAAAGGGGATGAGTTCGTCAGGCATTTGTTTATGTGTGGCACACCCAATGCAGGGTCTCCAATAGCAGACGTATTGGATTACCGAAATGTGGTGATTGCTTTGCTAACCTTAGGCATCAATTTGGGGTTTTCTACTCCGATTGCAGCAGGAGCTTTGGGCGTTTTGAACAAGACAAAATTGCTTACCGTCACTTTGGAACAGATGGATCCAGAAGGGAAATTTATCGCCCAATTGAAGAAAACTTTGCAGCCCAAAACCCAATATACCATCATTGCGGGAGATTTGAAGGCGTATCGTGAGAAGTCGGATGATTATACACAGGGAGTTTTCAATAAGGTGTTGAACAGATTGAGTGGCTTCTTTCATGAGGATGAACTAAACGACATTGCGGTGAGTATGGACAGCATCAAAGGGGTCAATCACTTCAATCAACCGCCTCCTAAAAAATTAGAAGTCGCTTGTCACCACATGAACTATTTTACCGATGAAGGTGGTTTTGCAGTGGTTCGAGAGGAAATAGGCTGTTAATAGGATTCAAACCTTATAGGTTTTACTCATGTAATTTATTGAAATCATCAAACTTGTATGCATTCTTAGAAGTTAAACCTATAAGGTTTTCGCTCACAGAGAATCAGTAGTGTCAAGATACACTGCAAAAGCGGAAAACACTTTTGTCGTTATAGTGTAATATTGAATTGGACGAATTGCATACTATTCGATATGAGTATTTTAAATATTCCAAAAACACTGCTGAAAATTTCGAAAATAAAGAAAGACTTGCGAAGTTTAGGTATCAATTTACTTTTATTTACGAAAAAAATCTTACCCGAATGAAACACATTGGATTACTTCTTGGTATTTTGTTGTTAACCTTTAG
>JBGCDY010001032.1:0-2103 GCA_045105835.1 Chitinophagales bacterium | reverse complement strand
GCTCTCATCATTACCGCCGAATTTGACCCATTGAAGGACGAAGGGATTGCCTATGCCCATCGCCTAAAACAAGCGGGAGTTGAGGTGCAACATACCGACTACAAGGGCTTGATTCACGCTTTTTTCAATATGCCCAAATTGCATAAGTCTTGTTTGAGGGCTTTTGAAGAAATTAAAGAAACATTGCAGCCTGTGTTTCGTGGGTGAAACAATGCTTTTAAGTACCTAATCAAAAGTAATCAGGTATTGTTTTTTACTAAGCCGTTGAATGCAAAAAGACTTATCTTAAGTCTTGCGTCTTTATTCTTTTGTCTCAGTACTTAAAGGAGGGCTACTTTGTTTTTCATCTAAAACTTAGGCGAATCATCCTTCCTTAACCCGATTGCTTGAAGCAGGTTTTTGAAGGTTAACACCAAATAAAGCCATGCTTTTTTCCACCTATTTCCAAGCAATACGATGTGAACATGCCATCCTTTTTCTCGTCTTGAACTGTAGCCACTGTATAAAATGGTAAATGCCTCTTCGTCTCCAAGGAGCATAAAGGAGATTTTTTTGGCGTGTTGAATTCCAAGTTGGAGCATTTCGGTGACTTCAGTTGTGTTTGGCTCACCCTGTGTTTTGGGAAAAGCAAGAAGGTAGTAATTGGGGATAAAATCCTTTTGAATTTCTATCAATTCACAAGTTTTTCCCGTTTTTAGATTTATTTTTTGAACCAGCTTCATTGCAGTTAGATTTTATGTGGCAAACAATAGCATTTGCTTTTGTCCTTATTAACAAAAGAAATAAATATTTGGTTTTTGACCATGCTCAAAATGAAAGATAACGCTCTTTATTGGTAGCTAAGAGGTTTCTTTCGGAAAAGAAGAGTTTTGGAAGCTTAAACCTGAGAATTAATTTATCCCCGTTCCCTATCTTTGTATCATGAAAGCATCCAACTTTTACCTCGACAAACACTTAGCGCAAACCACTCCCTACAACATGGGTATTGAAGTCTCCCATGCCGATGGAATCTACATTTACGATGTATCAGGGAAACGCTATACCGATTTAATTTCGGGCTTGGGCGTTTCGGCTTTGGGGCACAACAATCCTTCGGTCAATGAAGCTTTGAAGGCGCAGATTGACAAATATTTGCACGTAATGGTTTATGGAGAATTTATCCAAAAGCCGCAATTGGAATTGGGCAAACTATTGACCAGTACTTTACCCAAACCCCTCGATACTTGCTACTTTGTCAATTCAGGAACGGAAGCCAACGAAGCCGCATTGAAGCTCGCCAAACGGGTGACGGGACGCAAAAAAATTATCTCTTTTGTAGGAGCTTATCATGGAAGTACACATGGTTCGCTTTCGGTGAGTAGCAATGAAAAAAAGAAATATGCTTTTCGACCACTTTTGCCCCAAATTGACTTCATTCGATTGAACGAAATGGAAGATTTGGAGCGAATAGATGAGGATTGTGCTTGTGTGATTTTGGAAACGATTCAAGGTGATGCGGGCATTAGGATTCCCACTTTGGCGTTTTTAGAATCCTTGCGAACACGCTGCAATGAGACTGGAACAGTGCTTATTTTTGATGAAATACAAGCAGGTTTGGGGCGTTCGGGGACACTTTGGGCATTTGATTATTATGGCGTTGTGCCAGATATTTTGACTTTGGGTAAGGCATTGGGTGGTGGTTTGCCGATTGGAGCATTGGTTAGTTCTAAGGAAAAAATGGCGCAATTTACTTTTGATCCTGTCTTGGGGCATATCACGACTTTTGGAGGACACCCTTTGGTTTGTACGGCGGCTCATGCAGGATTGAAGTATTTATTGGAGAAGGATTTGGTGGAAGGTGTGAATGAAAAAGGGAAACTGCTACATGACTTGTTGATTGGACATTCATTGGTCAGGGAAATCCGATACCGAGGCTTGTTTTTTGCGATTGAAATGGAAAGTGCAGAAGTCGTTCAAAAAATTGTAGAGGGTTGTTTAGAAGCGGGTTTGGTTACTTTTTGGTTTTTGTCTAGCCCCAATGCCTTTAGGTTGGCACCGCCTTTGACGATTTCGGAGGAAGAAATACGGGAATCAGTGAGGACCATGTTGGAGGTGTTTGATAGG
>JBGCDY010001031.1:0-3010 GCA_045105835.1 Chitinophagales bacterium | reverse complement strand
CCCCTAACCGCCTTCAAAGGGGGCGTTTTGATGTGAATTCCCCCTTTGAAGGGGGCAAGGGGGATGTTACGTTAGTTTTGAAAACTCGAATTAAAAATTGATAATCAATTAGAAGGCACGTTTCAATTCTAAATACTATCGTCAAATGAGTCAAATCAATCATTCTCAAAAAGTTGTTCCGTATAAAGATTCTGAATTGAGTAAGAAAAAGCAGGTAGCCAAGATGTTTGACAACATTGCGCCTCGCTACGATTTTTTGAATCACCTACTTTCTCTTAATGTCGACCACTATTGGCGTTGGCGAATGATTAACAGATTGAAGGATGTTCAACCCAAAAAAATCTTGGATGTTGCGACAGGTACGGGTGATGTAGCCATTGCAGCCATGCGATTGAAGCCCGAACAAATTATTGGGGTCGATATTTCTGCCGAAATGTTGGAGTATGGAAAAGTGAAAATGACCAAGAAGAAATTGGACAAAATTGTCACGATGCAATTGGGAGATGCAGAAAATTTGGACTTTGCAGACAATAGCTTCGACGCTATTACCGTTGCTTTTGGTGTAAGAAATTTTGAACACCTCCAAAAAGGTCTCAAAGAGCTGAATCGGGTACTCAAACCGAACGGCAAACTGGTCGTCTTGGAGTTTTCTAAACCTAAAGTATTTCCTATCAAGCAGTTTTACTATTTTTATTCCAAGTACATTTTACCTTCAATAGGTCGTATGTTTTCAAGTGATGCCAGTGCTTATACCTATTTGCCTGAATCGGTTCAAGCATTTCCTGAAGGTAGTGAGTTTATCAACATTTTATCACAATCAGGTTTTAAATCAACGAAATGGATACCTTTAACTTTCGGTATATCGTCAATTTACGAAGGAACAAAATAAACAATCAAATGCAGACTGCTGAGTCAATTTCAAGTAAAAATTCGAGTTTGAGTTCAAAATTTTTCCCAGTATTACTTCTGTTAATGCTCTTGCTGCCAACGCTTGCACAAGCACAACTAAATATGCCAGGTCACGAAAACAAAGATTTGCATTTTGGGATTGCAGTGGGATTGAATTGGAGTAATTTTAAAATTACCCATTCCGAAGAATTTCTCAACCACGATACCATTCGTGTGGTAGAATCTCCTCGCTCTCCAGGCTTCAATGTGGGAATTATCTCAGATTTACACTTGGGCAAACGGGCTGACCTTCGATTTATCCCGACACTGATTTTCAGCGAAAAAGATTTGATTTATGATGAGCGATTGGGCGGTGAAACGGTACAAACGCCTCAAACCATTGAATCCATTATCTTGAGTTTTCCGCTTTACTTCAAATACAAATCGGATAGATTCTTCAATAATTTCCGTTTTTATGTTTTGGGTGGAGTGCGTGTTGATTGGGATTTGGCTTCCAACTCTAAGGCAAGAAAGGCATTTGATATCATCAAATTGGACCGTTATGATGCGGCAGTTGAGTACGGTTTCGGGCTGGAATTTTACTTCCCGCTATTCATCTTTTCGCCCGAAATCAAATTCAGTCATGGGCTTCCTAATATCCATGTACCGACTCCAGGGCTTCGCTACTCCAATATTTTGCAGAAATTGCAGTCAACTGGGGTGACGTTTACATTGCAGTTTGAGGGGTAAGGTCATTGTTTTATTCCTTTTGAAAATATTATTTATCAAGTATTTGCAGCCAAATAAGCCTCTATAGGTTTGTTTGGCTGTTTTTTTTTGAGTTTAAGTAGCTCGTCAACTTTATCTTGTCGAATAGATATTTAACTAAAATCCTCCTATCCAATCAGAAGATACTTACAGTATGACAAAAACCACATATTGTATTACCTTCTGAGAAAGAAGGGCTAAGCATTTGTAAAAAAATGCTTAGCTATCCGAAATTGTTAACTTGAAAGACTACTAAAATCTCACTGCAAAAGAAAGTTGTTTTCAAAAAATCACAGATTGCAGTAACTTAGCGGACTTATTTTTTTAATCATCAAACTTTCACAAAATCCCATGTTACGAAATATACTTTACCTAAGCATTTTATGCTCACTACTTTTTGGTCATTTCTCGGCAAGTGCACAATCGGAATCCGATATTGTCATTACCGAAATCATGTACAATCCACCAGAAAGTGGCACAGACTTATTGGAGTTCATCGAGTTGTACAACAAAGGTGCTGCTACAGTTGATTTGTCCAATTATTCTTTTTCAGAAGGTATTACTTATACTTTTCCAAGTAATACCACAATTGCAGCAGAAGAATACCTTTTGTTGGCGGTCAATGCGAGTGCTTTTGAAGCCTTTTTTGGGGTTTCTGCCCTTCAATGGGAAAGCGGTGCTTTGAGCAATGGTGGAGAGGATCTGGTACTGTTGGATGCCAATGGCGCAGTAATGGATTCGGTAGTTTATGACGATGAAGGAGATTGGCCAACAGAACCTGATGGCGATGGTGCTTCATTGGTGCTTTGTGACCCGACAGATGACAATTCTGTGGCAACGAACTGGACTTTTGCAAGTATTGAAGCAGGCGTAAATGAAGAAGGAATAACCGTTTTTGCACATCCAAATGGTGCTTGTTCTCCAATAGATAACAACGCTCCTGTTCCCATTTCAGTCAATACGACAAGTGCGACTACGCTTGAAGTGAGTTTCAATGAAGAGGTTACAAGTGCTTCAGCTACCAATTCTGCGAACTATACGGGTTTGGGAATCACTAATATCCAATTGGACGGAACAATGGCTATGATTGAATTATCAACGCCTTTGACCTTGGGTGTTTTTGAGACATTGACTGTCCAAAACATCAGCGATTTGGCAGGCAATACCATGCCCGAAGCGGTTGATTTTGACGTGGTTTTCAACAATACACTGGCTGAGTTGGTCATTACCGAAATCATGTACAATGACCCCGGTGGAGAAGACAGTTTGGAGTTTGTAGAGCTGTTATATTTGGGTACGACGACTGCACAATTGGGAGGTTATACTTTTTCGGAAGGAGTGGATTTTACCTTTC
>JBGCDY010001030.1:0-1678 GCA_045105835.1 Chitinophagales bacterium | reverse complement strand
CTTGCATTCACTTCCTTCAAACTTGTCGAAAGGCTTGCTTTTAGTTCCTCTTTCGATTTGACCACACCAATTTCAGAAGGAACAATCAACAAAACAGGCTGCGGCAACCCAAGACCCAACAAACAAAGTTGTTCGATATCGCTGTTGTTCTCAAAACCCCATTCAATCGGAGCAGGTACAATGAATTCCCCCTTTGCAGTCTTAAAAGTATCCTTCACTCGACCTGTCAAATACAAATAGCCATCACTGTCAAGCCGTCCTTGGTCTCCCGTATGCAGCCATCCACCTTCGAGTGTTTCAGCCGTTTTTTCAGGTGATTTGTAATAGCCTGTCATCACATAAGGCGCACGCATCAAGACTTCCTCTGTATCAGGGTCAATTTTGACCTCCACACCATCTTGAGGTTTTCCAACAGAGCCAGGTTTGTCTTCATCGGTGGTCAGGAAAGTACAGGCAGCACAGTTTTCGGTCATACCATAACCCTCTGCAATCGGAACGCCAATTTTAGCATACCAATCTTTGAGCGATTGAGGAATCGGTGCTGCACCAGACACATTCACTCTTGCTTTGGACAATCCCAATCCTGCCTTCAATTTTTTCTTGATAATTCCCGAAACAATAGGAATCTTCAATAATAAATCCAATTTCTTTTGTGGCATTTTAGCCAAAATACTCAAGTGGAATTTTGTCCAAATACGAGGCACTGCAAAGAAAGTCGTTGGGTAAGATTCTTGCAGGTTTTTGGCGAAAGTAGCCAAGGACTCAGAGAAAGAAATCTGCCCACCAAAAGCCAAACAGCCTCCTTCAACAATCGCACGTTCTGCAATGTGGTTCAAAGGCAAATAAGAGAAAAAATCATTGTCACCATCAAAGTCTAATTTCAATACATTTCGAACCTTGGCAGCTTCCATGAGTTCAGAAGGCGCACGGTGATTGAGCATCACTCCCTTAGGAGTTCCCGTAGTACCAGAAGTGAAAATGATGGTCCAAAGCTCGTCCAAACCAGCAGAAGGCGTTCCCTCCAATGGCTCAAAACGATTCATAAACTCATGCCATTCTTCGCCACGCTCTACTTTAGAACCTGCTTTGTAGTGAGGAAAACGAATGGTCGGCATATCCGAAGGGACTCCATGTTTCATCTCATCCCAAACATCTAACTTCCCGACAAACAAAGCACTCACATCCCCCAACTTCAATACTTCGGCAATTTGTTCTCGGTTCAATGTCGGGAAAAAAGGCACAGAAATATAATCCGCCATCATGATGGCTAAATCTGCAATAACCCATTCTCGGCAGTTTTTGGAGACCAAACCGATGTGGCTTTTGGGGGGTAAACCGAGAGACTTCAAACCTGTAGCCAGTTTTCTTGCCATTTGTCCTACCTCCGCATAGGTATAAACCTCCCATCTGTCACCAAAAGGCTGACGCAAGAATGCTTTGTTAGGAACATTTTTTTCCTTGTCGTAAAAGGATTGAATCAGTGTTTTCGTTGCTGCCATCGTTGTTTGTATTTTGTTGATTGTTGAATTGAATTGTTTGAGTATTTAAAATAGCGTTCTTGGATTGAATGATGGGCTACCATCTTTCAGAAGGGCATCGCCCTGACAATATTTGTAGAGAATGTCCTGATTTATTAAGAAAATTGAAGTCTCGCTTCTTACACCTCTTTTCTGTCTTC
>JBGCDY010001029.1:0-10822 GCA_045105835.1 Chitinophagales bacterium | reverse complement strand
GGCTCTCACAGGACTTACCTCTATTGGTGGGGATTTACATATCATTGAAAATGATGCCTTAGTAGATATGGATGGGCTTCCTATGCTGGGTTCTATTGGCAGTAGCTTTTTAATCGGACTCAATCCTCTATTAACTGACCTTACTGCTTTGACGACCTTAACAGGTGTAGGAGACACCTTAGTACTCTTCGCAAATGATGCGATATCAACTGTAGATGGACTCGACAATGTTGCCTCTGTAGGTGGTTACTTAGCATTCGATACTAACCCTTCTCTAACTGATTTGACTGCCATGAGCGGAACAGATGTAGGGCAAGGAGTAGATGTCATTTACAATGATATTTTAACGAATTTAGATGGTTTAGATGGCTTCACAGCTCTCACCGATGATTTAGAAATAAGTGGAAATCCATTGCTGACCGACATCAGTGCCTTGACGAATTTGACCACATTGGGAGACGACCTTCAAATTACCTACAATGATATTTTGACCAATTTGGATGGATTAGATAATTTGTCCAATGCAGTAGATGACATCGAAATTTGGGACAACCCATTGTTGGATGATATCACAGCCTTGAGTGGTTTGACAGAAGTAGGTGAGGACGTAGAAATTTACAACAATGATGCATTGCTTAGTTTTGCAGGCTTAGAAAACCTCAATCGAATTGGGCGAAATCTCGAAATCATTGACCACGATTTGCTCAATGACATAGATGCCCTTCTTGGTTTGAATAAGGTTGGCAATCAAATAGTCATCACTGATAATCCCCAATTAGTAGATTGCAGTGCATTCATCAAAAAAGCGAGGGGAGGACTTGCAGGAGGTCGAGTCACTATTTTATGGAATGGAGGCAGTGCCTGTGAATTGGAATTCATCATTCCGACCCTTTCACAATGGGGGCTGATTGTTTTGGCTTTAGGATTTATGACTCTTGGTACACTGCAAATGATTCAGCCTATTGAAGAAAAGGCTTAGAAATAAAAATCAAATTTCAATAAAAACCCAACCTTTCTTTTGCAGCTAAAAAAGAAAGGTTGGGTTTTCTTGTTAACCTATCCTATCCTTCAATTTTGACAGAACAACAAAACATTGAAGGCGTTTATATGTTCTCTTATACGAGTTTTCCCACCATCGAAGCAAAAAGGTGAATAAACCCCCTTTAATCCAATCAAAATTCATTTGCAATTTTATCCAAATATCAAAAAAAGTTTTATGTTTGGAGGAGCAAGATCTTATAAACATTTCAGAAAATGCAGCAATTAACCCTCAGCGTTTTACCCAAACCTCTTTTTATCTTCTGCCTCATCCTCTATTCTGCAATGGCATGGAGTGAACCCACAACGATAGACGAACACATCAAAACCGACCAATTCGGTTATCCACCCAATGCTCCCAAAATAGCCGTCATCAGCAATCCCATTACAGGCTTCAATGCAGGGGATTTATTCACAGCAGGAAGCACTTATCAAATCCGCAATTGGAACGATGATGCAGTTGTTTTTAGTGGCACACCAACGGCATGGAACAGTGGCGCAACCCACAGTCAATCAGGTGACAAGGTTTGGTGGTTTGACTTTTCTGGCTTGACTGAGGAAGGAAGTTATTATGTCTATGATGTCACGAATCAAGTAGGGTCGGGGCGTTTTGAGATTGCAGCAGATGTCTATGCAGACATCTTGAAGGCAGCCGTCCGCACCTTTTTCTACCAAAGATGTAATTTCGCAAAGACAGCTCCTTATGCCGAAATGGGGTGGACAGATGCCGCAAGTTTTGTGGGTATAGAACAAGATGGTGATTGCCGTTTGGTGAGCAACACTTCCGCTTCTACCTCCAAAGATTTGACAGGTGGATGGTTCGACGCAGGAGACTACAATAAGTACATCAACTTTGCCGACAACGTGGTGCATGATTTGCTTTCCGCCTACGAACAAAAACCAGAAGTTTGGGCAGACGACTACAACATTCCCGAATCCAACAATGGCGTGCCCGACCTTTTGGACGAATTGAAGTGGGAACTGGATTGGATGCTCAAAATGCAAGAAGAAAACGGTGCAGTATTGCACAAAATATCTTCTACCAACTTCAATGCTGCAAGCCCTCCAAGTGACGATACCGAAGTGCGCCGATACGCTCCCGCAACCGCATCCGCAACGATTTCGGCTTGTAGTGCATTTGCCCATGCTGCCATTGTCTATCAATCTCTTGCGGATACAGACATGCAAGCTTATGGAGATGAATTGGAAACCGCAGCCTTGAATGCTTGGAACTGGCTGGAAGCTAATTCGGGACAAATTCCTTCAAATTACAACAATGTGGGTTTTGTGAATGTAGCCGCAGAAGATACTCCTTACCAACAAACTGCCAATCGAATTTCAGCAGCCGTTTACCTCTATGCACTCACCGATGACACGACTTACCGCACTTTTTTTGACGACAATTGGCCTGAATTGCATTTGTATCAATGGTGGTTTGCTTATGCTTTTGAAGACGATTTTCAAGATGCGGCTTTGTATTATACCGCCATAGAAGGCGCTACGACTTCAATAGTAAGTGAAGTTTTGGGACGTTATGGAGGCTCGATGGAGACAAGTGAGGACAACTTGCCCCGTTTTACCAACAAGGACGATGCTTATGGGGCTTATTTGACGGATGGAAATCATGTTTGGGGCAGCAATGGAGTCAAATCTGCAAAAGGTTCGATGTTTTACAACATGGTTCATTACGGTATAAATACTGCAAATGAAGCGAACTATGAGGATGCTGCAATTGGGTATTTGAACTATATTCATGGGGTCAATCCTTTGGGCTTGGTCTTTTTGTCCAATATGGGGAATTACGGCGCAGAAAATTCTGTTACAGAGTTTTACCATTCTTGGTTCTCCAATGGCAGCGCACTTTGGGACAAGGTGGGAGAATCTACCTATGGGCCCGCACCTGGATTTTTGACAGGTGGAGTCAATCCCTCTTTTGCACCCGACGGCTCTTTTGGCGGCACGATTTCGCCCCCACAAAACCAACCCGTCCTCAAATCTTACAAAGATTGGAATACCAGTTTTCCTGAAAACTCTTGGGAAATTACCGAAAATGCGATTGGTTATCAAAGTGCTTATATCAAACTCTTGTCTAAATTTGTGGAGCTTCCAATAGCAGGCATTAGAGTGAAAGCAAAGGTTTGGTTAGAAGGTGCTTACGATACAAGTCTTGGTGAAATGAAAACCAATTTGTTGGACAGAAACTTGCTCCCTTTGCAGCAGCCCTTCAATGTAGCACCTTGGAATTACAATGGTGGAGAAAGTTTTGAAGCCCTTCCTGCCAACGCTGTGGATTGGCTTTTATTGGAGCTTCGAGATGCAACAGACAAAAACCAAATTCTCGCTCAAAAGGCTTGTTTGTTATTGAAGAATGGAACAATTGTAGGAATGGATGGTTTGGAAGGGGTGGAGTTTGGTGATTTTTCGAGCAATAATTATTATCTTTCGGTGAAGAGTCGCAGTCATCTTGCAGTATTAAGCGCAAATTTAGTATCCTTGCCTAATGAAACGATTTTTGACTTTGGAGAAGTGAACAATATTGAAGGTGGCGCATTGCAATTGGTGGACTTAGGTGGAGGTGTGATGGCTTGTTTGGCAGGTGATTTTGATAGCAATGGAATTGTGAGTGTGGAAGACTTTAACCGTTTTGTAAGTAGTTTGGCTGTTTTGAACGAATATCAAGATGTGGACTGCAATATGGATGGAAATGTGACTGTAGAAGACTATAATTTTTACCGACAGAATGCAAGTGCGATTGGTGTAGAGGCGATTAGGTATTGAAAAGCAGAAAATTTTGAAGGAATATGCATTTTTTACTTCAAAACTAACGTAAGGGAGATAGAAATAAATATGCTACGCAAATTTTAGGAAGGTATTTTTTCTTTTAGGAAGGCAAAAAAAATTAGCATAGCAGGGCTATGGTCAAAATTTTTAACGCATCTAAAAGGAAAAAGAACGAGTAAAATGCGTAGGCTATTATTTGCTAAATCCCTAACATCCCCCAACCCCCTTCAAAGGGGGAATTAACTGATAGCGAGAGGAATCCCCCTTTGAAGAGCCTGTCCCGAAGAAATCGGGAGGGACTTAGGGGGATGTAAATGGACAATTCTGGGCATAAGAAAATGTTAGGGGATTTCTGTGATATGAAATTAACATGAGAATGATAGATGTGCCTCAAATCAAGTTTTAATTTTAATTTTGGATTGATGTATGGTTGAATTAGGAGGAATAGTAATATTGGGAATAATGGGGCAGTGGCTGGCATGGAAAACGAGAGTGCCTGCTATTTTACCTTTGATTTTGATAGGCTTGGGTGTAGGACATATTGCAGAATATTTTTTTGGAGCAAAAATTATTACTCCTATTTTTAATCCCGAAACGGGAAGAGGACTGTTTTTATCCCATAGCTTCTTTTATTTCGTGTCGATGTCCATAGGTATCATTCTTTTTGAAGGAGGTTTGACCCTCAAAAAAGAAGAAATCAAGAAGAGTGGAACGACAATTTTGAAGCTGATTACGCTGGGTTCTTTGGTCACCTTTTTGGGTGGAACATTGGCAGTTCATTATGTGGTTGGTTTGACTTGGAATATGGCATTTTTGTTTGCAGCCTTGATTATTGTCACGGGGCCTACGGTGATTGCGCCTATTCTAAGAAACGTCCCCCTCAACAAAAATGTATCAACCGTCCTGAAATGGGAGGGAATTTTGATAGACCCAATTGGCGCATTGGTAGCCGTATTGGTTTTTGAGTTTATTGTAGCAGGTACAGGAGGACATGGAGGAGAAGCTTTTACAAGTGTCGCTTTTGGTGAATTTTCTAAAATAGTGGTCATCGGAACAGGCTTGGGATTTGGAGGAGCATTTCTACTCAAACATCTATTGACCAGACACCTTGTGCCACATTATCTCATCAATGTATTTACCCTGGCACTCGTTTTAGCAGCCTTTGTACTTTCGGATATGATTGCCCATGAATCTGGCTTATTGACTGTAGTGGTAATGGGAATGGCAATCGGCAATATGGGCGTTCCTTATTTGAAGGACATCTTGAACTTCAAGGAATCCATGACCGTTTTGTTGATTTCTGTCTTGTTTATCACCCTTTCTGCCAACATGAATGTGGCTGATTTGGAGCTACTTAGTAACAATACCCTTATTTTATTTTTGATTGTACTCTTGATACTACGCCCACTGAGTGTGTTCATCAGCACGCATGGTGGGGTATTGAAGTTTAAAGAAAAATTGTTTATTTCCATGATTGGACCTCGTGGAATTGTAGCGGCAGGTATTGCCTCCGTATTTGGATTGAAGCTAACCGAAATGGGCATCCCAGGAGCCAATATGCTGACTCCCTTGGTTTTTTTGATTGTATTGGGAACGGTTTTGTTCACTGCTTTGACAGCTCGATTGATGGCGAAAAAATTGGGAATCATCATGGAAGACTCTACTGGTGTGACCATCATTGGTGCAAATGCGGGAGCACGTTTGATTGCCAAGTTTTTGCAAGACAATGGCCGCCATGTGGTATTGATAGATAACTCAGAGACAAAGGTAAACAAAGCATTGGACGAAGGGCTGGAAGCATTCAAGGACAATATTTTTGATGAAAACTTGCCTGACCAATTTGACCTCTTGGACATGGGTTATATGTTTGCAATGACAGGGAATGATGAGGTGAATCAGTATGCATGTGACAATCTTCATGGCACTTTGGGAGAGCATGGTACGTATCGTTTGTTGTCTTTGGACGAGATGAAAGACCAGTCAAAATCTCCACCTAAGAATGTCCTGTTTGATAGAATGGCGGACTTTTTGAACTTTAGTGAAGCAGCTCGTGATTTTCCTGAAATATTGGAAATACCCTTCAAAAATGCCTACGAGATGAAGACTTTGTTGAAAATGTGTAAAAACACACATGAACGTATTCCATTGTTTATTCGCCGATTAAATGGACAGTTTGAGGTGATCCCTGCCAACAGAGAGCACTTCAAGATGGGAGATGGGATTGGATTGGTTTATTTGGGACGGGAAATAACGGAGGAGGAACTCAACATAAATGAAACGGCTGTAGAGGAAGAGCAACATTAAAAACGAAAAGGGGAAAACCTAAAAAATCAATGAAGCATAAAATCGTTTTGTGCCTAATAATGGCATTGCTATTGTCGTCTTGTATGTCGTCCAAGAAAATGGTCGCTTCTA
Organism: Chitinophagales bacterium; assembly: GCA_045105835.1. Lineage (GTDB taxonomy): Bacteria > Bacteroidota > Bacteroidia > Chitinophagales > UBA2359 > JAUHXA01. The sequence continues at coordinate 4,588 of JBGCDY010001029.1, read as the reverse complement.
TGGACAACACAGATAAGAAGCTGAATATCCCATTTGTGGTAGATTCTATTTCGTTTGAGGACAAAAGAAAGATAGTGTCTCAAAATGGAGATATCAGGCTGCCCCTTATGTCGATGCCCAACGAAAAAAGGCTTTTTTTTCCCGCTTTATCTGCTGTTCACCAATCGGTTATTGAAACCACCATTCGAGAAAATTTACTTACTTCTTCTACCAATACCATTCAGGTAGTCGTTGAAATCTTGGATGGGGTAAAGCTTTTTTCTGCCACATGGGCAGCCGAAAGGGAAGAAGCCAAAGTCAAATTGAGGCTGACATTTAGAAATGAAAATCAAGAAATTTGGTGTGAGGCGGAAGGAAGTTACTTTGTTTCTTCTATAGATGCCAACAAGAAGCGATTCGAGGCACTCTACCAGTTGGCACTCAAAAACATAACTTACAAGGCATTGGAAATCATACAAGAGAAAATGAAAGAGGAGGTTACACCAAAAATAGACCCAAATTCAAAGGACAATACGCATTGAATTTGAGTCTTAATAAATGGTATCCGATAACTAAATCTCTAAATTTTCTTCCCTATTCAAGCATAAAGCTAATCGGGAGTGTAAATAATACCTTCACTACTTCTCCTTTGTCCTTACCAGGAATCCAATTGGGCATAGCACTCACAGCCCTTAATGCTTCTGCATCACAATCTGCATCAAAACCTTTTGTTATTTTTGGATTGGTGACCTCTCCTTTTTGATTAATAACAAAGCTAACGAATGTTTTTCCTTCAATTCTTGCCTTGCGAGCTGACTCAGGGTATTTGATATTGTCACTCAGGAAGTTAATCAAACCTTCAAACCCACCTTCATATTCAGGCATTTGTTCCACCTCTTCCAAAATTTTATCCTTATCGTCATTATCTGCAACTACCAATGAAATCGGAGTTTGTGCTTCAATAGGATTGGTTTCTGTGCAAGAAAACAATAAAATGCTCAATCCAAGCAATGGAATGCTCAATAAATAACTCCAAAGTCGGTGCGTTTGTGTCTGTGTGTTTTTCATCATGAGAATACGTTTTTTGATTTGATGTTTAGAAAAATGGTTACTTATTTGGATGACATTGCAATGTATCGCTTGTTGTACAATCAGTTGTGCATAATTTTTGAGGCTATCGGGATAGTGCTTCAATACCACACTATCCGCTAAATATTCGTGTATCTCCTGCAATTTTTGTTGGTACAAATACACGATTGGATTGAACCAAAAAATGACCTTCAACAACTCCATCAACAAAATATCCCAACTGTGTTGCTGCTCAATATGCGCTTCTTCATGCAGTAGAATTTGCTCTTTTGCCAATTGGGGCAAATCTTGTATGTTGATAACCAAATACTTGAAAAAAGAAAAGGTAGGCAGTTGTTGGGTTTCGATAATGTAGTAGCCTTTTTCGGAAATACCAATGGGGTGTTTTTTGATGAAATCCCCAAAAGACCACAATTGTCCCAACAATCGAATGCTAAACAAAAACACACCTGTAAAATATACGATGGTCAAAACTTCCACAAAACCAAGGTGTTGCTGCAATTGATGGGTGGCTTCTGCTTCAATCGAAATCGTTTGTAGCCAATAAGACCCGATGGGCATTGCTGCAATTGTATGCGGTGCAATGGGTATTTGCAGCAATGGCAATACCAATGTAGTGACCGAAGCCGTCAATAGAAAACAACGATTCCACTGAAAGGCAGCTTGTTTTTGGAGTAGAAAGCAATAGAATAGGTAAAACAAGGTCATGCAGAGGCTGACCTCTGTTAGGTATATCAGTAAATTTTGCATGGGTATTTATTTGTGACTGCTAATCAAAAAACAAACAAGATTTTTCTTCACTTGATACCTACAATATGACACCCCCTTTTTTGTCATTCTGTAAGAATCTTATGTGTAAATCGAATTAAATTTGAAGCAAGTAAAGTGTTGTGAATGTGTTAGCTAAGCCTCGTCCTCCAATTCCTTCAATAAATCTTCAATATCTGATTTATCCAGTTTTTCCTCCTTCGCAAAAAAGGACACCATTTTCTTAAATGAGCCATCAAAATAATTGCTCACCATGCTGTTCATCAAAAACTTGCGGTAGTCAGATTTGCTGAAATTTGGGGTGTAAATATTGGTTCTTCCAAAAGTCTCATAACCCACATAGCCCTTTTTTACCAAAACCTTAATCATTGAAGCTACGGTTGTAGGTGGAATCTTTTCTCCTTTGGGTAAGGCACTGCGTATGTCTCCGAGTGCTGCTCTTTCGAGTTCCCAAAGGGCTTGCATGATGCGTTCTTCTGCTTTGGTTAATTTTTCCATAATGGATATGTCGTGGTTGATATAATAGTGGTAGTGTGTTGCAGAACAAAGATAAAACTTATTTTTAAGTTTTACAACTGTTTTTACAGTTTAGGAACGATTTTTTAGTATATAGGTGATTTTGAAGTAAGAGAAAGATGGTGAAAACGACTTGCTATTGATAAAAAGATAATAGTATTGAAGCGTATAAACTTTGGATAATGAGTGTTTTGGAATCAATACTTTATTGAAGTACTTGGAGACAGGTATCGCTTCAATGGTGATTTTAAAAAAAATCAGTGTGCCCGAAGGTTTTTGAATTTCCCTATGTCTAAGTGATATTACCTAATTTTTAAAATACCTCAATGAAAAAATCGAGCTTATTATTGTTTGCCTTATTGTTCTCCATCGTCTTTATTTCGTCCTGCAAAGATCGCGATGACTATACACCCTGTGTGGAATCTACTTGGTATGAAGATGCGGATGGCGACGGTTTGGGGAATCCAGATGTTTCCCAAAGCGCCTGTGAACAGCCCACTGGCTATGTTGCTGATAATACGGATACCGACGAAACTGGCACTGCTACTGTTGTCAAAGACGTAGATGCTTCACTCTTTTTGACTGACGGTACAAACTTCACGATTACGACTGTCGATTGTACACTTTCGGATGGTACGACGACGACCTGTTATCAAATCGTAAGCAATGGCGTTCCTTCTGACCACAACATGGGACCTTGGTGTCCTGAGAATATTTCTGATGGCGCAGAAGCAGGTGGTATTTGGTTAGAAGGAGGCGAGGTGCATGATGTAGATGGGGCGTTTATCCAAAACATGGCTACTTTTTACAACGACAATACTTGGAAGATGTATGATGCGGATGGCAATATATACACAACCGAAACAGAAGATGATTGTGCCAATGCCGCCAATCCAAACGTTGGGGCAGAATACCAAAATTTTTGTGTCGAATGCCTCCCTTCCTATGTGACAGACCTGACCCAAACCTACACCATTCCAGTCACCCCAGTTAGATTAGCTAATTCAGTTAATTTTGGAGGAATGGGGCCTGGTCAATCAGGTGGACCGACTGTCAGAGGATTGGCTTTCAATGGAGTACGTTATGATGCTCCCGCACCAACAAGTGCCATTTTGGGTGCTTATACTTTGGCTCCTTTTGACGATGCTGGGGGACATATCAATTTGGCGGCAGGATACCATTACCATGCTGCTACTGGATTGACTACTCAAATCGCTCAAAGTGACGGACATTCTGCTATGATAGGATACGCAATGGACGGTCATGGAATCTATGAACGATTGGATGCTGACGGAAACGAGCCTACGGGCTTGGATGATTGTAGAGGGCATTATGATGATGTAAGAGGGTATCATTACCACATGGATGCACCTGGTAATAACAACTTTCTCAACTGTTTGGGCGGTGCTTATGCGAACTGAACTTTTGATTATAAAAGGCTTTTGAAGTCTTTTATAAAGTTTATAAAAAATATTTTTTAGCTAAAAATGGGGGCTGAGACTATGGTAGTCTGAAATTAAGAATACCATAGTCTTTATGCCTTTCATGAAAACTATCAGAGAATTTTCACTTCAAAATAAATAAATGACAAAGTACGCTCTATTCCTCTCTTTCCTATTGTTCTCTTTTATTGCCAAGGCACACCAACCCGATATTTCGAGTACGATGCTTGTCGAACAAGAAGACGGTACTTGGATACTTCAAGTTAGGGCTTCTCTTACCGCATTTGAATACGAAGTCAATACGCACTACGGAAAGGATTCCTATCCCACACCTGAAAAATTTCAGGAATTGGTCATCAGTCACTTGAAAGAAAACCTTTCCATCCACTTCAATGAAAGTGTTGCGGCTGTTTTTCAGAATCCGTATGTGAAATTGGGGCATGAGACAAATGCCGTTTTTGAAGTCTCGGGCGTGCCTGAAACATGGAATTCTGTGTCGGTCAAAAATAGCAGTTTTAAAGACATCAATAGGAACCAAAGTGCCTTGATTATTCTAAAAAAGGGCTTTGCTAAGGAGCAGTTTGTTTTGAATAAGGCGAATGACCATCAGGTGAAATTGAAGGCAAGTGAATCTAAATTTGTGCTTCTTTCTGATAGTGGTAGTTCTGCAATTCCTTGGCTGTTATATGGTTTTATTGGAGTGGGAATAATGGGTGTGCTTGTATTTCTTTGGAGAAGAAAGGGAAAAATAAAAACTGCTCACTAACGGTGGGTTTCGAAACCCACCGTTAGTG
>JBGCDY010001028.1:0-4846 GCA_045105835.1 Chitinophagales bacterium | reverse complement strand
CTTGGTGAGTTTAAGAGGGGGTGATGGAGTGGACATTGATTTTGAAGTGATTCCCAAGGGATATAAGGACAAGTTGAGTAAATTCATACAGCGATTGGCTGCAAGTTTGAAGGCTAAAAATCCAAACAATATTATTAGTCTTGATTTACCTGCGGTGGATCATTTTGAAAGCTTTGACATTGAAGCGCTGGATGAATATGTGGACTTATTTGTCGTAATGGGATATGATTATCACGGTGCTACAGGTCTTGCTGGTCCTATTTCTCCCCTGCCACCAGACAAGCGTGCTTCCGAAAAAGATGGCGTGTTTGACCTTCCTACTACCTTAAAACATTATTCAGACAAAGGACTCAAACGTTCGAAAATGATTATGGCATTGCCACATTATGGTGGTGTATGGACGTATGAAGATAGTCAACGGAAATCTGGCAGCGAAACCTTTGACGCTTATTTGGCTTACCGTGATGTGCAAGCTAAGTACAGTGACTCCTACACAGCGAAGTACGATACGGCAAGCACCAGTTTTTATTACGATGTAGAAGAAGATGGGCAGTACAAAAGATGTTGGTTTGACAATGAAGTCAGCTTGGGAAAAAAATACAGTTGGGTGAATAGAGAAGGGCTTGGAGGTATTGGGATATGGGCATTGGGTTATGACAATGGCTATACAGAATTGTGGAAAGGAATTGGGATGAAATACACCAAGGAGCATATTTCCAATCAGCCCTGGACGCTTGCAGATTTTTTGATTAAGTACAGAAATTTACTGATTGCTTGCATCGCATTTTTACTCCTATTCGCATTGATTGGATTTGTGTTATCGCTGTTTGATTGGCGGGTTAGAGAAGTCTTGTTTTACAGCCCCACTTTTCAAATATTCTATACTGTTCTGCTGGTAATTTTGGCATCTCTGCTTTTATGGTTATTGGATATTATTGACAATCGGGTATTGGTGTTCATATTGGGCTTGTTGATTGGTTGGGTTGTTACCTCTGTGCTGAAAAAAATACTTGTTTACAAAGGTCGATATGTTCCCTAATGAATGAAAACTAAAGTAAGAATCAAAATGAAAAATTATTCTTAATCAGGTTTTAGAAATTTCATGATTTAATTTGACTTCAATGAAAAAAGTCCTTGCAAGAGAATTTTTGTGGTTCATTGGCGTATTGGTTTTAGCCATTCCTTTGACGTTTCTTTTTCTGTGGTTATTGGGTTTGACAACAGATACGACCATCTATACACGAGAAGAAGAACTGTTTGTAACCAAGTTGTTTTTGTTGGGTTATGTATTGAGTTTCATCGGTGTTTATTTGACGAGAATAGTCTATGCTTCGATTAAGCTGGTCTTAACAGGAGAAGACGATTTGGCAGTAGAAGAGTAGGGGGAATTCAAATTAAAAATTCAAATAAAAGCCTGTAGGCAAGCACATTGAATTTTATGAATAGCTAATTTGATATTTTTTGCCTAAATATAAATTCAAGCCTCCAATAAACGAACATACAAAAAATGATACACGAAATATTACCTGTAATTGCAGCTGAGTTGAATGATTTTTTCAAACTCAAATTTGAGCTGAATGAGGACAAAGTAGTATTGTCGAGCATTGTGAATCAAGACGGTTCTATTTCCATTACGGAAGAGAACAAGGTGATTGTGACATTGGTAAATATCGAAAAAGATCCTGCTCGTAGTGGAGGACATCCTGGTTCTTTGGTAGGAGTGGGGGCACCTGTGAATATCAATTTGTACATTTTGTTTTCGGCTTATTTTAATACCAAAAACTACAATGAAGCACTCAAATTTATATCAGGAGTGATTGGTTTTTTTCAAGGGAAGATGCACTTCAATCACCAAAACACACCTATGTTGCCTGCATCAGCAGATAAGGTAATTGTAGAGTTGATCAGTATGAATTTGGAAGAGTTGGGACGAGTTTGGATGGCAATTGGAGCGAAGTATCTGCCCTCTGTCCTGTATCGGGTAAGAACCATCAGTATTCAAGAAGGTAAGATTCAGAATATCAGCCCAGAAATTGCAGGGTTACAAATTGGAGGATTGGATACAAATGAATAAAAAACAAGGTATTAGAATATGATAGTAGTCAGCCCAAATACGTTGGTAAGGTTTCAAAAGTTGTTTAGTATCAATATGCTACATGATTTCTATGCAAATAAGACTCCTCAGCGAATCAGTATTCTCCCAACGGAGGAATGCAGGCAGACTATGAGGAACTATAAACTGCTTTTTAAATCAAAGAACGCAGGTTGTTTGGTGTTGTCAGGGGATGGTGAATTGGGGAATATGCTCCTTCAGTCAAAATCTTCTTTGAAGTTGAGTTTTGCAATTCAATCGGCAGATCCTTTTTTTATCAATTACACCAATCTGCCACTGACAAGCACCAAAAGCATTTACTACTTCAATAATTTGGAAGAAAATGTAAATGAAGACAAAGAAAAGTTGCTACACAAAGAAGGCTTCGTTTATGCCAAAGATGAAATAGTAGCAAGACAGCCTTACTTCAATCATCGTTTTGAGGATGGACTTAGTACCAAAAAGTTGTGGGTGGAGGATGCAGAAGGAAATGAAGTGTGGGAGCAAAACATTGAAGGAGGGAAGGTCGATAGCTGTCCGATTGATTTAAGATATGAGCCATTGGGCAAGTATGTATTGAAGGGAGAGGGAGGATATGAATTTGATTTTTATACGACCCATTTTAATCCCGAGCTGTATGTTGGGTTCATTGATATTTACTTAACGGACAGTGTGACTGCTTCTTACGATGCGATTCAAGGTGATGGAGTAGTGTCACAGGATTATGTAATACGATTCAAAAACAGGGCTACACGTTGGAAATACTTTTTTGTATTGAGGAACAACAAAGCGAGCCAAGAAGACTACAAAGTAGAATCCCTCAAAAACGAAATTCTATTTATGGAGGCGGAAGATGTGGTATTGGTGAATGGGGCAAATGCTAAAATGGTTGTATCCGAAAAAGCGATTCCATTGAAGGAGCATCCAGTTGATAAGTTCCAATTGAAGCTGAAAAAGAATGGAAAGGGAGTAGTGACGGCGATTAACCTACCCACTCCTTCTATTCAAAGTATTAAGCCTCAGTCTATAAACGATGATCAAAATATTTTTTCAGAAATATATGTTTCTATTTAATAAAATTTAAAAATTATGTCAAAAGTTATTGCTACACCGGGCGTTTACATTCAGGAAATGAATGCTTTCTCCAGTTCTGTAGTTGCAGTTCCGACCGCTATCCCTGCTTTTGTTGGTTATACGGGTAGGGCAATGAGGGGAACAAAATCACTTCTAAACAAACCTACTCGCGTTGGTTCGCTGGCAGAGTATGTTGAGTTTTTTGGTGGTGGACCCAAAACTACTTATACCATTGAAGAAAACGACGAAACTCGTTACAAGTTGTCAGCAGACGAAGGCAAAGAGTTCTACTTATACAACTCTATGCGTTTGTTTTATGCCAATGGTGGAGGACCTTGTTACATCGTATCAGTAGGAAACTACTCCAATGGCGTGAAAGCATCCGATTTAAATAATGTTGAAACGGGCGGCGGCTTACACACTCTATTGAAAGAACACGAACCAACGATGACTGTGATTCCAGATGCAGTATTGTTGGAAAAGGCAGACTGCCATAGTCTCCAACAAGCAATGGTCAATCAGGCTGCAAAATTAATGGACAGAGTTGCGATTGTAGATGTTCATGAAGGCTACAAGGACAGAACTTTAGATGAAGAAGATGTAGTCAGTCAATTCAGAGAAGGAGTTGGCAATAACTTTTTGAACTATGCTGCGGCATATTATCCTTGGTTGAACACCACGATTGTTCAAGCAGATGAATTGAGCTATACCAATATCAGCAATATAGACGGACTTTCAGCTATCTTATTGAAGGAAGCAGATGAGATGTTGGCTGCTGGTTTGATCAAGCAAAAAAGACACGATGAGGTGAAGGCAGTCATCGAACAATTGTCTGATCCAGGAGCAGATGTTGACACGGTATCAAATACACTTCTTGCAGTGAGTCCTACCTTTAAGGACATTATGAAAGATTTGCGTTTGGAAATGAATCTAATGCCACCAAGTGCTTGTATGGCAGGTATTTATTCTCTTGTAGATAGCACTGTAGGGGTACACCAATCTCCTGCCAATATCAGCCTTAGTTCGGTTGTCTCTCCTACCGTAAACATCAACAACGAAGAACAAGAAGACTTAAACCTACCCTTGAACGGTAAAGCCATCAATGCAATTAGAGGCTTTATGGGCAAAGGCGTATTGGTTTGGGGTGCAAGAACTTTGGACGGTAATAGCCAAGACTGGAGATATATCTCTGTACGTCGTACGATGATTATGTTGGAGCAGTCCATCAAAATCGCTTCTGAGGCCTATGTATTTGCTCCAAACAATGCTTCAACTTGGGCAAACGTGAAGGCTTCGATCTCCAACTTCTTGCTCAACAAATGGAAGGAAGGTGCTTTGGTAGGTGCTTCACCGAACCAAGCCTTTGAAGTATATCTTGGTTTGGGAGTAACGATGACTCCAAATGATATTCTGGATGGTTTCATGAAAATTACCGTCAAGGTAGCAATCGTTCGACCTGCTGAGTTTATCGTCATTACGTTCCAACAAAAAATGCAAGAAGCATAAGCAATGGATAGTTAGGGAGATAGAAATAAATATGCTACGCAAATTTCAGGAAGGTATTTTTTCTTTTAGGAAGGCAAAAATTTTTAGCATAGCAGGGCTATGGTCAAAATTTTTAACGCATCTAAAAGGAAAAAGAACGAGTAAAATGCGTAGGCTATTATTTGCTAAATCCCT
>JBGCDY010001027.1:0-4572 GCA_045105835.1 Chitinophagales bacterium | reverse complement strand
AGCCACAAAAAAACCTCTCCATCTCCCCACCTCTCCGTTCAATTTTTCCACGCCAATACAAGCCTACCAAAAATCTCCCCCTCTCCCTATCTATCCGTTCAATTCCCACATCAATACAAGCCACACAAAAATCTCCCCATCTCCCCGTCTCTCCGTTCAATTTTTCCACGCCAATACAAGCCTACCAAAAATCTCCCCCTCTCCCTGTCTCTCCATTCAATTCCCACATCAATACAAGCCTACCAAAAATCTCCCCCTCTCCCTGTCTCTCCATTCAATTCCCACATCAATACAAGCCTACCAAAAAATCTCTCCATCTCCCCGTCTCTCCGTTCAGTTTCCACATCAATACAAGAAGTTACTCCCCAGTCCACTCCGCCCTCCGTTTTTCCCGAAAAGCCCTCAAACCTTCCTGCCCATCCTTCGTCCGAATCGTCCGTTGCAGAGCTTCGTTCAAATATTTATGCTCCGCAGCACTCGGTTGAATATGGTCATATGCCTCCAAACCCAATCGAATCGCCGAAGGACTATTTTGCTTCAATTCTTCCACAACCACTTCAACAGCAGCATCTACTTCCTCTGCTTTCACCACCTGACTCACCAAACCAAATCGCTCCGCCTCCACAACAGGCAAATTATACCCTCGAATACACCAGTCCACCACTTTTCGAGCAGGCATGACCTTCAACAAAGCCGCCATCACTTGAAAAGGATACAAACCCCGTTTCACCTCTGGCAATCCAAACTTTACATCATCTTGTGCCACCACGACATTGCAGCCTGCCAAGAAAAAGAAGCCACCTGCATAGACATCACCAGTCACCTTCGCAATCGTCGGTTTATACACCTTGTTGAACAATTCTCCAATCAATAATTCACCCGTAGGTTTTGGAATAGTCGAATCATTTGGCTCGACAAAACCCGCCATCGCCTTCAAATCCGCTCCCGCACAAAACACATTTCCTTTTGCAGCCATCACCACAATCCACACATTCTTCTCAAAATGAGCATAATGCAAGGCATAAGCAATCTCATTGACCATCTGCGGATGCAAAGCATTTTTTTTCTTGGCTCGATTAAGCGTCAAAGTCAATACATGGTCGGCTTCCGCTACTTCAATAAAAGCAAAAGTCTGTGAATGAATGTTTTGAGTTTGTTCTTTTGTGTATAAATTCATGGTTGTTATTTTTTTGAACGGAGAGACAGAGAGGTGGAGAGATTTTTATTTTCCACACTCTACACGTTCAACTTCAAAAGTAAAACCCCATCTCCTCATATCTGTAATGATGTTTATTTTTTTGAACAGAGAGGTGGAGAGATTTTTATTTTTCACACTTTACACGTTCAACTTCAAAAGTAACGCCCAGTCTCCTCATATCTGCAATAGTGTTTTCTATTTTGAAGGGAGAGACAGAGAGGTGGAGAGATTTTATTTTTTTATGGAAACAAATTCTATTTCAAAAAATCTCAGTGTCTCTCCATCTCTGCGTTCAGTTTTTACGCTCTATAAGCAACAAAAAATCTCTCCGTCTCTCCACCTCTGCGTTCAATTTTTTCACGTCAATACAAATAAGTCAATCTTTTAATTTCAAAAGCAAAAATCCAGCCTCCACACTTACCCCTTCTTCCACATAAACCTCCTCCACCGTTCCTTCTTCCACCGCTTCAATCGTGTTTTCCATCTTCATCGAAGACAAAATCACCAAACCTTCCCCACTTTTCACCGACTGCCCTTCCGTCACCAAAACCTTCACAATTTGCGAGGGCATCGGAGCCTCATAGCCGCCCTTCACCTTCTCCACCTCCTTTGCAGGGAAACGCTCTTTTTCGACCAAATGGACATTTCCAATTTGCTCATTATGCACAAAAAAGTCATTGCCGTTTTGTACCACGCTAAAGGCATATTGCAGTCCATCAATCTCTAATCGAAGTCCTTTTTCGTTTCCTTCAATCAATTGAAGTGAATAAGTATTTTCGCCCATAAAAAACTGAAAAACATTCCTTTGATAGCGGTATTTTACCTTCAATTCTTCCTCACCAATCAAATAGGTTTCTTGTTGATAATCATTGAAGTTGTTGCGCCAACCAGAAGGCATAGAACGCAGTAGGGTTCTTGATTTTCCCCTTTGCAGCCATGCACGCATACAAGCCGCCATTGCAGCAAAATCAACATCGGTCGTGTTTTTTGAAGTCGTGGCGGAAAGGTCTATTTTGTTTTGAATGAAATGTGTGTCGTATTTACCCGCTTGAAAGTCGCTGTTGTTTAGCAATTGCAGCAGAAAATCTTGGTTGGTCGTCATGCCCATGCACACCAAATTCCGCAAAACGTATTGCATTTTTCGGTGAGCAGCCGCACGATTGTTGTCCCATACAATGAGTTTGGCAATCATGGGGTCGTAAAAAATCGAAATTTCAGAGCCATCTTCCATGGCTGTTTCGATTCGCAAGCCCTCAACTTTTGGGGCTTCAAAACGTTGGATTGTTCCTGTGACGGGCAAAAAATCATTGCTTGCGTCTTCGGCATACAAGCGTACTTCAATGGCATATCCTTGCCCTTTGACCTCCTCTTGGCGGATAGAAAGCGGCAAACCCTGTGCGGATTCGATTTGCATTTGCACCAAATCTAATCCTGTAATTTCTTCGGTGACAGGATGTTCTACTTGAAGGCGGGTATTGACTTCCAAGAAATAAAAGTCTTGTGTCGTGTCGTCAAAAATAAACTCAACCGTTCCTGCATTGTCGTAAGCCAATGCTTTTGCAGCCTTGACCGCAGCCTCTCCCATTCGCTTCCGCAAATCCTCGCCCATAATCGGAGAAGGACTTTCTTCAATCACTTTTTGGTAGCGTCTTTGAATCGTACATTCTCGCTCCAATAGGTGAATGGCGTTGCCGTGTTGGTCGCCAAATATTTGAAATTCAATGTGTCGTCCCGAAGCCACGTATTTTTCAACAATCAATTCGTCGTCTCCAAAAGCATTTCTTTCCTCTCGTTTGGCGGCTTCAATCGCTCCTTCAATACCCGCTGCTTGATGCACAATTCGCATCCCTTTTCCGCCTCCACCTGCGGTGGCTTTGAGCAATACAGGGAAACCGATTTCGATGGCTGCTTTGGTCAATGTTTCGAGACTTTGGTCTTCGCCTTGATAGCCTGGCACGATGGGAACACCGTGTTTTTGCATCAATGTTTTGGCTTGTGATTTAGAACCCATTGCAGCGATAGCGGTAGGATTGGGTCCAATAAAAATGATGCCTTCTTCGGCACATTTTTGGGCAAAACCTACATTTTCGGACAGAAAGCCATAGCCTGGGTGAATGGCATTTGCGCCTGTTTTTTTGGCGGTTTGGATGATTTTGTTTTGGTCGAGGTAGGATTTTGCAGGGCTGCTTTCACCAATGAATACCGCCACATCTGCTTGTGCGACAAAGGGTGCATTGCGGTCTGCTTCCGAAAATACAGCGACACTTTTGATGCCCATTTTGCGGCAAGTGCGAATCACTCTGGAAGCAATTTCTCCACGGTTGGCAATGAGGATGGTGTTGATAGGTCGCATTTTTTTGTTTTGAGGTCAGAGATATGTTAGACTACAAAAGTCTCAAAGACTTTTGTAGTCTTGTTTTTGGTGTTTATTTATTAAGATTGACCACAAATATAGAAAAAATTAGGCAATAAAAAAAAAAAAATATTCTTTTACTGGTTATCAAGCATTTTCTTTAAATCCTGTGGCGTTGGAAGGATTCCTTTGAGTAAGCATTGGCTTTTATTTGATTCAAAAAGACATTTATAGTCCAACCGTATTGAGCTGTTGAAGAAATATAAAAATTCGCCTCTTTTCACTTGAATATAGAATTTTTAATATTATTCATAATCAATATGGAATTTCTGCGACAGCTTGTTGCAGAAATTCATTGTATTGATAACCAGCAGGTAAACGATGCATTTCCCAAAGATTTAGAGCAGGAAATCCTTTGCTATTTGGAAAATATTTTTTTCAATTTTTTGGAATATTCACCCATTCAATCGCTCCAAAACATAGATACAAGCCAATACTCTCGGCAAAAATCTTTTGAGAGGCTTCTTTCTTTTTCCAAGCTTGAACCAATTTTTCGGTTTACTTGTTCTTTTAAAAACAATCGAATCGTCTTTTATGAACAACATCAGCATAGAATTTTCAACTCACGAAATCCTAAAATTGGCAAGACAACTGCCACAGGAAATCAAACAAATGTTAATAACAGAGTGGTCTGTAGAACAATCTACTTCCTCCAAAAAGCAAATTTTTCCAAGTTTTCAAAACTTTCCCGATTTTAACAAACCTATTCAACTTCAAAACTATGTCGTAGAAGAAAAAAACTTAGAGGGTTTGGTGGATTTATGGGAAGACGAACTGCCTGCGGAGGAATTGTGTAAAATGCTTACCAAATAAAACCGATGATTATGAATTACTTATGAGATACCAATTTACTTGTTCATTTGCCCTTCTTCAAATTTCTCAAATCTTCTTCCAACTCTATCAAGCTTTGTTGTGTAATCCCTTTTTTCTGTTGTTGCCTGTATTTTGTAAATTCTTTTTT
>JBGCDY010001026.1:0-3331 GCA_045105835.1 Chitinophagales bacterium | reverse complement strand
TTTATGGGGAGTCACATAAACTGGTTCAGCTTCTGAAAAATCATCATGACCGACACCATTTTTTATTCTTGAATAATAGACAAGAGTTTCCGTATCTACCAATCTGCTCAGAATATTGAATATATCCGTAGTTCTTCCTCCTCCATTTTCCCTCAAGTCGATAATTAATCCTTTGGTATCTTTGTACCTGTTTAGGACAAAGTCAAGATTGTCGGCATCCACGATTCCAGAAAAAGCAGGAAAGCGAACATAACCAACTTCTCCATTATCCAAAAAATTATGCGAGAAAGGTCCTGTTATATAGTAGTCTTGGGTGATGTAATTATCGACAATAATCCGCCAATCGAAATTGTCTTGCCCTAAATATTGTACTCCAAAGTTTGATACATTAAAATCAGAAATTAAGTTGGTATGGTCGTCTTGGAGTTCAGTAAGCATTCCTCCTAATACACTGAACAGTGAATCCTCGGACATGTCCTCATACAACTTAGCAGCGTATTCTTCCTTCACAGCATCCCAATCAATATTTTTAAGCTCGAAATAAGAATATTTCTCGTCACACTCTTTCCAGAGGTATTCAAAGGTTTCAAAAGGGCTGATTGAAGCAAAATCCTCCTCAAAAAATACCTTTTCACAAGATGAGGCAGTAAAAAGTAGTATTAAAAATAGAAATGAATATTTTGATTTATTAAACATGGGTTATTTGTTGTTGGTGTTAAAAAGTAAGGTGAATCTTAGGGTGTGATGTGCCATTTCGAATTTATCCAAATCTCCTCCCGTCGAATAAGCATCCCATACATACGAAAACTGGACAGCATTTTTATTTTTAAGATAACGAGTATAGTCTACCCTACTGCTTGCCCTAAAGCCTGAAAGTATTTTGAATTCATAGCCATCAAATGTTTCCTCGCCATTTAAGACAGGCGTGTGATTCGTATATATATAACCATTTCTATAGGAACTATTGACCAAGCCCAAATTCAACCTAAAGGCTAAATTTCGTTTTTTCTCCTTCTGTTTATACTTCCAAAACAAGAACTTCTTTTCTTTTGCAGCCTTACGGCTGATGTCTTTGGTGATTTTAATCGACCCCATTAAATTTGCAAACACATCAACTCCAATCGCATTGTTCCCTAATGCATTATTCTCCCTTTGATTCGCAGTTCCATTCAAAAGAAAACCAATTTTTGTGTTGATACTTTCAGAATTGAAAAGGCTAATCTTATAGAGTTGAGAATAATTGAGTCCTACTCTGTGCACGCTACTGCCAGTGGGATTATCATTGAAGTCTGTAAAATAAGCCCCTAAATTATACGACAGCCCCATTTCAGTTTCTCTATTGTCACCAACTTTAAGGCGTGAAAGTGCGATTTGAATAGGGGCACCATTGTAAAAAAGTGGAGAGGTCGCAAAATCCCTAAATGTAGAGCTACTCATCCCTATTCCAATTCCATAATACTTCGGAATTTGTTTCCTTTTTTCCTTCTTTGTTAAAGTAGTTTCTTCAATTTTTGACAGGCTGTCATCGGTTTGTGCTTGTACAGTTTTCACTTTTACTAAAAAGAGAACAATCAACAAGGAAAGCAAAATAAATTTTGTTTGTGTCATAAATTTAAACATTGATTAATTGGGTTGCGTAATACATTAAAATGAATGATTCTGTATCATTCTGCCGCAAATTTAGGAGCTATTGCAGAAGTACACTATTACACTTTTTGGGGTTTGTGCTTACTTTTAAGTTGAGTATCTGGTAGAAATCAATGTCTGTATTGTTTTGATGAATAGCTGAATAAAACCTCAACATTTTTCCGATGCTTTGGGGTAAATGGGCAATAAACGCCTGTAAACGACACTTGATACCAAATAAAAATAAAAACTCTACATTTGCAGTTGCTGTTTTAATCACTCAAATTAAGTACCTATATGAGACACCTCATCCTTTATTTTGCACTTTCTTTCATTACATTTTCGGCTATGAATGCCCAAAACCCTTTAATTTCGGGTCCCATGTTGGGCTATTCCGAACACCGAGAAGCAATGATTTGGTTGGAAGTTAGCCCTAAAGTTGAAGAAGTCAGTATTGCTTATTGGAAAAGTGGAGAATCTGACAAACAACAGTTGGTTTGCTACAAAGGAGAATTGGGTAAAACCTTCAATCCCATCAAAATAGTGCTGACCGCTCTGGATATGGGTACAACTTATGAATACGCCATTTTCTTGGACAAACAACAGCAAAATTTCGATTACCCTCTTCAATTCAATACCAAAAAACTGTGGGAATGGCGAGAAGACCCTCCCAAATTTTCTTTTTTGATGGGTTCTTGTGCCTACATCAACGAAGCCGAATATGACCGCCCTGGCGACACTTATGGAAAAGGCACCGAAATCTTCAAGCCCATGTCGGAAGAAGATGCATCCTTTATGTTGTGGTTGGGCGACAATATCTATTTGCGAGAAGCGGATTGGAGTTCGGAATATGGTATTCAACACCGCTTCCAACACACCCGCAAACATCCCGACTTACAAGCTTTCTGGGCAAAAATGCCACATTATGCCATTTGGGATGACCATGATTTTGGCCCCAATAACTCGAATAAAAGCTTTGAATTGAAGGATGTAGCACTGCAATCTTTTACCGATTATTGGGGAAACCGCACCTATGGCGAAGCTGACAACAAGGGTACTTATGGTAAATTTACTTATGGAGACGCAGAGTTTTTCCTACTGGATAGCCGCTACCACCGTTCGGCAGATAGAATGGCAGATGACGATCCCAACAAAGATTTTTTGGGAGACAAACAAATGGAATGGTTGAAAAATGGTCTCTTGTCTTCTTATGCGCCCTTCAAATTCATCGCCAACGGCAGTCAGATTTTGAACGCTGCAAGCCGTGGGGAACGAATGCAACAATACTTGAAAGAGTACAATGAGTTGATGGATTTTATCACCGAGTACAAAATTGAAGGAGTGGTATTTTTGACGGGCGATAGGCATTTTGCGGAAATGATTGAAGTGACTCCAACAGAAGGATTTTATCCTTTGCGAGACATCACAAGTTCTCCTTTGAGTGCGGGGACTTACAATAGTGTTTTGAAGTCGGAGGAAGTAAAGCATCCTTCGGTTATCAAAGAAACCGTTTTACCTGAACACAATTACATCAAAATTACCCTTGAAGGAAAGCGCAAAAAACGGGTCATGACCATTCAAGCACTTGACAAAACGGGTAAAGAACGCTGGAAACAAGTATTGAAGATGGAAGATTTTCACGTGGAAAGTAAATAGTAGAACTTGAATCTAACAAAATAAACTCCTATAAAAAAGGGCTTTAGCC
>JBGCDY010001025.1:0-10131 GCA_045105835.1 Chitinophagales bacterium | reverse complement strand
GTACGGGCAAAAATTGGGGCTTAGGTTCTAAATTGCCAGTAGAAGATGGCGCATTGGTGGTGTGTCTTGTCAGAATGAATAAAATTATTGAAGTAAATGAGTCGCATGGTTATGTGGTGATTGAACCAGGAGTCACACAAGGGCAACTGTATGAATATTTACAAGAAAGAAACCTGCCTTTTATCTTCAATGTGACAGGCTCAAGCTTGGGCACTAGTTTGATAGGTAATTCTTTGGATAGGGGTGTGGGTTATTTTTCTTCAAGAGCAGAGAACCTAACAGGAATGGAGGTGGTTTTGGGCAATGGCAAAATAGTCAGAACAGGATTTGGGCATTATGAAGAAGCGCAGACTACTCATTTATACCCTTACGGTGTTGGTCCTTCAATTGATGGTTTGTTTTTTCAGTCCAATTATGGAATCGTTGTCAAAGCAGGCTTTGAGTTGATTCACAAGCGGGAAGTTCATGGTGCGATTCTTTGTGGCTTGGAGAACGAGCGTTTGTTGCCACAGTTTATTGAAGACTTGGCGAGATTGCGAAGGGTGGGGATTCTACAAACTGCCATTCACATTGCTAATCAAGAACGTGGGCGAATCGCCTTGATTCCCCATGTGATGGATACCTTGATGAAACAGCAGGATTTGTCAGAAGATAAG
Source organism: Chitinophagales bacterium (assembly GCA_045105835.1). GTDB lineage: Bacteria > Bacteroidota > Bacteroidia > Chitinophagales > UBA2359 > JAUHXA01. Next base: position 9,475 of record JBGCDY010001025.1, on the reverse strand, counting down.
GCACGTACGCTTGCCACAGCGCTTTTTGAAGCTGAAATGAAGAATACTTGGAGTGCGATTGGAGGAGTGATGGGAACAGAAGGTCATGTACAGGAATCTTTTTTACAACTCAAAAAACACTTATCCAGATATGGGAAGGTGACTTTGGTGACAAAACCTAAATTGCAGAAGCTCAAAAAAATCTGTCAAACGCTGAGTTTTTTGCCATTCTTTGAACAAAAAGGTTTGGTCATCAGTGCTTTGGAAAAAGCTTTTGGCTTGAGTTTGGGCATTCCTTCTGATATGGCACTCAAAAGTGTGTATTATCCGATTCAGGCGACTCCCAAAAATGAATCCGATCCAGATCACAGCGATGCGGGCTTATTGTTCAGTCTCCCAATTATCCCAATGGATGGTTTGGCGGTTTTGAAAGCAAATGCTCTGGTTACATCGACCTTCAAAAAATGGGGCTTTGCAGCCTACGTCACCTTGAATATGCTCAATGCCAAATCATTGGAAGGGGTCATCAATCTTGCTTTTGATAAAAGGAATAAGCAGCGATTAGCAGATGCAAATGCTTGTATTGAAGAATTGAACAGTTTGTTTATGAATGAAGGATATATTTTGTATAGAACTGCTATCAATCAGATGAAACAAGTTGTATCAGCAGATGATGAGTTTTGGAAACTTGCAGAAGGACTCAAAGGGGTTCTTGATCCCAAAAATATCATTGCACCAAAACGATATAGTTTGGTCTGATTTGTAAATGAGAAGCAAAATCATAGAGCTATACAAAATGATTTTTGAACCATAAAAGTATCAAAAAGACACAAAAAATAAGGGTAGTATTTAGAAAGCAATGCCTTCTGAATGCTACCCCTGTTTTTTGTTCTCATTTTTAGTCCCTAAATATCAGGACAGAATGTAAATCAATCAATAAGATTGTTAATGCTTTGACAATAAGGAATTTGAAGCCTCACTTCTTACATCCCATTTCTGTCTTCTCACTTAATTCATGACTTACCAAGCCTTCCAATATGCTTTTCGGAATTTTTTATAGATTTTGAAAGTACTGAGTTGATAATGCTCTACACCCAATTCTTTGGAAGTGAAATTGTTGTTGATTCTATCAACACGAGCTAATTCTGCTCCTAAGTGTTTGAAGAAACCTTTGGACGCTTTGGATGAAAAAGAAGTTGCCAATATACGAAGTAAGGAGCGGGTGTTTTGCCAATCAGCTTGTTGTTGAAAATGTTGAACACCTGCGACTTGCAACCAGCCATTGTGTGATTTTTGTAAAAAAGTATATAAACTTAGGTGTTTGATGTTTAAACTGGTCGCTAACTGATGCGTTTCCACATGTTCCCCTGCCTTCAAATATTCACCAATTGCAGCCTCATAAGTGCCTCTTTGTACCCAATTATCAATGTTTTTCATCATTCCTTGGTACTCAACTGCAGGTAGAATTTGCTGTTGAAGTGCTTCCAGTTTTTCGGTAGCAATGTGACATTCTGAATGGCTTTGACTCAATTGAAGGGCAGTTCCAATGGTAGCATTGGCTATGGTAAACTGCTGATTATCTGTCATTCGTTTTGCTTCCAAATAGCGATCAGAAATGTCTTTAGCCGTGTTGATGCACTGTTGGGACTGAATGCGACCATTGAGATCTTCCATTTTGTCTCCTATTGTCCTGTCGGATTGAAGGTGATAGGTTACAATCAAATCTTCAACTTCATCTCTAATACTGTTTGCTTCCCAAAGTTCATTTTTACGAATTGCTTGTTCGGTTTGACCCATTTTATCTGCAATGTATTCTTCTCCAACACCCTGCATCGCTTCCATCACCTGACGCTGCAAATGGGCATAATTGCTGGGCTGATAATGATCTATGTTTTCCTGTACTTTTTTGAAGTAATGAGTGGCTTTGGGATAATCCTTTGAAGCCGCTTTTTGTTTTGCGAGTGCAAAATAGGAGTCATATAGCCCACCTGCTAAGGAATTGGCGCAGGTGATTCGCTCATCTTTGAGGCAAATATTCTCTGCTGTTTCAAAGTGTTTAATGGCTTCGATATAGCGACGGTTTCGGAGCTGTTGTTCGCCCTTGACGATGGTTTGTTTGTATTCTGCCTCTGCAATATTGAAGTGGGCTGCTTCCAATTCACTGCCACAATTGACTTGTTTTTGACGACACAATTCCTCGGCATCGGTCAAAGATTGGCGAGCAGCCTTGAAGCTTTGGTTGCGGATGAGTTGGTTTGATTGGTTGATGTAAGATTGGTACAAATTGCCATACGCCTGTTCCAATTGCCCCCCACAAGTAGCATTGTTTCGAGTCCAACTCCAATATTTCCAATCACCTTCCAAGGCATTTACTTGGTTCAATGCTTGGTGTGCTTCTATCAATGAGCCTCTTTGGATGCGTTGTGTGGCATCGTTGATCATTGTGCAGTAAACGTGGGAAAGCGTTTGGTGGGTACTAAGTGTCAAGGGTACCCAAGAATGGTTATCTTGTTGATAGAGTGCGGCTTGCTGCAATAAATTTTGTGCATCTCCAAAGCGACTATAATTGGCAGCTTGCATGGCATCGTAGAGCATGGCTTCATAAAGTTGTGTTTTCTTTACACCAATGGCTTCAATACTTCGTTGTTTTCGAGTTTCCAATTGTCTGTGGCAATCTCTGACATATCCATAACGACACAATCTTTTTGCATCTTCATAGATAACCATTGCTGCTTCGTATTCCGTTGGGTGATTCGCCTGCATACTTGCCGCATCTAGGTACCAATTGAAGGCTTTGTTGACCAAACGGTCTGTACCGTCATAGCGCAGTTTTTCTAATTCTTCAATATCATTGAGGTAAGCCCCTATATCGTTTTCTGCAAAATGGATGTTGGCGATTTCATTTCTGGCTCCAATGTGTTGTGGATTCAAGCGCAAAGTTGCGTCAAAATATTTTTTTGCTTCTATAGGGTAACGCAATTTTTGAAGACCTGCATCATAATATGTATTTGGCAAGGTAGCTTGCAAGTCATTGTATTGGGTTTGTAAGATACTTAGTTGATAAGCAAAATCTTCGCTGCTGTTTCGTGGCAAGTCCAATGGCGAAAAATCATATCGTTCTAATGCCTTGATTTTGTGGGATAAATTATTGATAGCATCCACTTGTTTGCTCAAATACCGCAAATCAGGTTTCCTCAAATCCTCTAATTCTTTTGCATATTTGTCCAACTTTACGATTTGTCTTTCGTATTCATCAATGAGTTGAATGCGTTTTTGTAAATCGCTACTACTCTTGATACTGAATCGAATGTCTTGAAATTTTAATGGACAGTTTTTGGAGCTTTCAAAGTCTGGATAATTGTACTTCCACGTCAATTGATAGTCGCTTATCAATTCTGTAAACGTTTTACTATCCACGACTTGTCCTTGTTCATTCATTCGCTGCAAACGGGCGCAAACTTCAATACTCTCTCTAAATAGTTCATTGAGGTCAAAGCCCTGATAGTCAATTGAAGGACTTATTCTTTCTACTTCAATGGATACATCTGAATAATAACGACCATTTTGTTCTATTCGAGCCGAAATGTGCTTGAAGTAGGTGATGGTGTAGTTTTTATTTTTGAAGGAAAGTGTAGTAGATGAAGATTCCTCCTGACAAGCTCTTTTGTTTGGGCGTTCATTTCTGCTCGCTCCGTCCACATCTGTACGAGTTGGAATACGGCGATTTTTGAGTGTGTTATTGTTTGTTTGCGCTAATAGCTGTAAATTGACGGCTAATAGACAAAATATCCAAGAGCAAAGGAGTAATCGTTTCATATCAATTGATTTTTTAGGTACAAAAATTCAAATAAATGCTTTGATTCAGTTGTTTGTAAATTTTCGTTTGTGATGCTTTATCTATTAGATGGTTTGCAGGTAGAAGGGTTTGAAAAGTATCTCTTTGATAGACGAAAGTACTTGATTTTAACTAAACTAACCATTTCTATGCGTAATTCAAAAGGCTGATAGTCATACACTCTTCAATATCCCTGCTGGGATTTATTACCAAAATTGTAATGAATTCAATACTCAAAATGATAGTAAATATGCATAAAAACATTCTTGGTTTATTCTTAATTGGGCTATTCCTTTTAGCCGCCTGCAATAGACCGAAAAAGCCCACTCAAGGTTCTAAAAAGTACCTTCCCAAAATAGGGGAGGAGATGACAAAAGCTAAAATGGCAGCAGCAGAAGCCCAAAGTATTGATACACTTACGATGCTCTCGTCGAAATTATCTCCTGAGGCAGCTAAGGCAATTATTGAAGGGAAATCAACAGAAATTGTCCAACTTATTAGCCGAAAATCATTCGCTACTATTGGCAAACAATATACGCACCCTGTTCATGGTATTCGTTTTTCTCCTTATAGTTATATTGAACTAAAAAGTGATCAAGTATATGCTTCGACTCAAGTAATGAAGGCGTGGGGAGATACAAGTGCGGTAAATTGGGGAACACAAGATGGTGAAGGTGGAGATATACTATTGCCTTTTCCCCAATATTACGAACGGTATATATGCAATAAGGATTATAAAACCAGTAAGAAGGTAAAGTACAATGAGACAGAGGGAACTGGAAATATGATTGACAACTGGTTGGAAGTGTATCCCAATGCAATCATGGTGGAATACTATATGGATGGTACAAACCCTAAATTTGGGGGAATGGATTGGGGGCTTTTACGTCTGTTTTTTGAAGTCCACCATGGCAAATGGTGGTTGGTCGGAATCGCTCATGGAGAGTGGACGACTTAGATACGCTCAAGTTTGACACCTAAAGAAAAACCCTTTGACTCTGATTAATTTATTCAATCAAGGTCAAAGGGTTTTTGATGTAAAATATCTACCGAAAATATTTTTAGAACAACTTCAATGTATATCCTACACTAATCAAAACTTGTTCCTGCTCTAATTCAAAATTTTCCATTTGCTCGGTTTGGAAAAAACCAACAGGATCAAAATTTACACGCTGATAAAGAACCTTGTAAGTAAGCATACTCTTTGGGTTCAACATCATTTTGAGCGTCAAACCTCCTCCAAGAGCATATCTTTCTTCAAAGGGATAAGATTGGTCTTCCTTGCGCACATCTGCATTGTAGAAGTTTTCATCATAATTGTAATTTGTATATTGTACAAATGGCATCAATGCTGTCTTGTCACCCAAATTAAAATTATAGCCCAAATCTAAACCATAAGAATATTTTTTTCTGGGTACATAATCAATATTTGTCAATGTTTTTGCAGGATTTTTTAGTTGCCCTTCACCATTGATATAAGGTTGATAATCTTCATTCAGAGTGGAAGTATAGTAATAGATGTTCTCATAAGTTCCCACAAAATTTAATTGAATATTTTTATAGACATACCCCACTTCTAAGCCAAAACCTTTGGGAACATAATTCAATTCATATTCTACATATGGATAGTAATCAACAGGGGTTTCATACTGATACCTCAATTTACCTGCACCAATAAAACCATTGACATTTAGAGAAAAAGAACTTTTATTGAAGTGCTTAATATTATATTTAGGATTTTCAGGTAATTGTTCTGGAATTGATGCAATATCTTCTTCCAAAACCTCTTGGTCCTCTACAGGGATTTCTTTGGATTCAACAGGAATATTGTCTTGATGAAGTGGATTGAGCAACAAAAAGTCATACCTTTTTTGCTTGTCAAACCTATCTTTTATCGTTACGTTGCGATACTTTTTATTATCGTTGGTAAAAATGATGGGTTTTTCATCCGAAAAATCTTGATCGAGGTTTCTATCCACAAAAAAAGTAGGGCGATTCGTACTGGCATCTCCAATAATCATCAATATCAATGAGCCATCCTTTGCATCTCCATTAGTCATATATCCCACTGCATAAGTTGTATCCTTTGCCCACTTCAATGGAGGAAGTTTGACCTTCACCTTCTTTGGCAAAATCAACCTAAGCATAGGGTTACTCAATCGAAAATGTCGTAAATCTAATTGCTCTGATTCATATTCATAGAAATAGAACAATACATTGCTAGACTGATAATTATTCGTTTGAGGATAACCTTGTTGATAGATTCGGTCTAAAGGAAAATTTTGTGCCTGAACTTGAAATGTGGACACCCCACAGAGCATTAAAAATAGGCCAACAATAATCGGGTAGAATGGCTTCATAGCTGGATATTGTATCATGAAAAATAAGCCGTCTATTGTTTAAATATGACTCACTTGGTTATAAAAATTAAATTGTCCAACTAATATACTAAAAAATAAATGATACTACACTAAAAACTTTGGAGGCGATAAGTTTTTGCTTTGCCGTCGACAATTACTCCCAAGACCCTTTCTTTAAGCGGCAAACGGTCATCAAGATTGCTGACAGGAAATATAAGTTGCTCATTAGTACGGTAATCTCCATAAGGATAATCTGTGTAATCTCTTTGGAACCCTGTCTCGGTTGTCACGATTTCGGAGTTGGGAAACAATCCTCGCCAAGTTCTGAAGCTGGTTTCAAAAACTGGATAGATGTCAACCTCCATACCTATTAAATCTCCATTGATACAATCTCCCCGCATTTGTGACCAAAAACTCAAAGTCGTTCGGTCAAAAGGCATGATGTTGGTATTGTATAACAAACCAGAAACTCCAAAGGTAGTCGTGCTGCCATTAACATTTCTATTCCAGGCAGTTGCAGTGCCTGTAAGTGGGCAGTAAATGATAGCCAGTTTTTCTTCTTCATTATCATCGTTTATGATTTCTTGCCAATCCATTACCCTGTGTGGATAAGCCCTGATTTCGTCGCCTACTCGTATACCCACAACCAAGTCATCTTCCTCCAAAAAATTATTGCCATTCACCCCATACATAGACTGAATATCAACCCTCTCAGGATTCTCCAAAGAAGGAATTCCGTCCAAACCAGGTCCTCCACCCAATACTTCATTTTGTGGAACCAACCAACCTTCCGTAGAATTTGGAGTAGGGGCTGGAACTGTGCTGGGAGCCTCACCGTAAATTTCCAAATCAGGATGGAAGGCTGCCCACGAAAACCAATAACCCATATAAGAGTTCGTACTTACCAATTTTTCTCCCTTGCGAGGACCACTCGTTGCCATTCCAAAAATATCCCATTCATTGCCCTCATTGTCTTGCATCAGAATGGGCAATCTTTTGTCTGCTACTTCAAAATCCAATTCCGTCCCATCCGCTAATGTACGCTCAAATACTACAATAAAGTTGGAGGCATTGCTACCTGCTACAACTAAATTAGTGCCTTCAAGTTCGTCATGAATAACTTTGACATTTGTTTGGATATCTACAGGCTCTAATATGGGAAATGAAGTGTCCTCTTCCTGTTTTTTGCAGGACTGAAAACTGCTGATAGATAGCAAAAAAATAGAAATGAAAAGTATTTTGATGGCGTTCATATTTGGAATTTACTTTGTTTCTGAAATCAAAAATATTTTTTTTGGTAATTCTTGTAAATAGGAAAACCAAAGTCTAATCTCACTGCGTTTATCTGAGAATCAAAAAATATAAAATTAGGTATATCTCACCGTTCTCGCTGTCTTAATAGTTACAGTTGGAGTGTTTCCTTGAAGGTTTTTAAATTAACTTAGGTTTCGGTAACCTTTGAAAGGTAAAATAAAAATAGGAAAAAGCGCAAAAAAGTGTTTGTTTTGCTGGATGAATCAAGAAGTTACCTCAAAAGAGTTATTGACAATTCGTGCAGACGACTTGCCCTTATTATATAGCTTAATACGCACTTTAGATATTTCAAAGATAGTAAATGAAACTATCGTGGTTCACAAAAATTGGGAGGGCTTATTACCTGGCGAAATATTAGAAATATGGTTGTGCTACTTTCTGAGTACTTGTGACCATCGCTTGAGTTGCGTTGAGGAGTGGATAGGCGACCGTATAGAGCTATTTGAAGCATTGTCAGGTGGGTTGTCAATTCGTAGTTATGATTTTACAGATGACAAACTGGGTTTACTTTTAGAGTATTTTAGTGAGACTGCTTCGTGGGATTTGATTGAGAATGGTTTGAATAAGAATATATTAGAGGTGTATAGTTTAGGTAGTTCTGAGTTTCTCACCTTTCGTTTAGATGCTGCCCCAATGCAGAGCTATGGGAAGGTAAGTGAGGGTGGGTTATTACAATATGGTTATCATAAACATCATGCAAATTTACCTCAATTCAAGTTGAAACTGTGTACCTTGGATAATGAGGTGAATCATTTTGCTTATCCAATATGCCATCTAAGTGTGAGTGGGAATGAAGCAGATGATGGTTTGTATATTCCGATTATGGAGCAGAGTAAAAAGGTGTTGAGTAAGTTGGCTGCATTATCGTGTGGAAATTTGTATGTAGGAGATAAAAAATTTGGTTCAATTGGGAATCGCTTGTATTGTTTTGCTTCAAAAGATTATTATTTAGTGCCTTTATCTTTGGTTCAATTATCTGCTATTCAAAGAGAGGAAATCATTGATAAACATGTTGTTAGTGCGTATGAAAAAGTGACCAAACAAACAAAGGATAATCGAACAAAGTTAGTAGCAGAGGGTTTTGAAGAAGTAGTAGAATTGGAGGGACAGATAGAGGGACAAGCTTATAAATGGATGGAAAGGCGTTTGTGGGTTCGTTCTGTTAGTTATCGAAAAAGTCAGTGTTTGGCTTTGGATAAGCGATTAACTAAAGCTCAAAGAGCTATTGAACAATTGACTATATCTAAACAGGGTAAAAAAACCTTAAATAGCCTAGAGGAATATCAAATTCAGATAAGTAAAATACTGAAAGACAATAAAGTAAAAGACTTGATAAAAGTGGATATTGAAGTAAGTGAAACCATCAGAGAAGTGAGGGCTTATGGTAAAAATCCGAAAAGAACAGAGAAGAAACGTCATTTTAAGCTTACTTATAAACGAGAAGAAGAACTCATTGAGAAGAAGAAAAGGTATTTTGGTTGGCAGGTGTATGCCACGAATGCTTCCAAAGAATTATTACCCTATGAGAAATGTGTTTGGAAGTACAGACATCAATCTAATATTGAAAGTAGGTTTGATGATTTGAGAAATAAAGTAGCTCCTTTGTTACCTGTTTTCTTGCAAAAAGACAATAGAATCAAGGGCTTAGTTAATATTCTGCTCTTAGCATTGAAGGTTTGTTCGATGATAGAATACAAGGTTGCAAAAGCATTGCAAGATGAAGAGGAACAATTAGAAGGTCTTTATGAAGGCAATCCAAAAAGAAAAACGAACAAACCCTCAGCTAAGAGGATTTGCAGAGTTTTTGAGGGCATCTCAATTGCTTTGATTTTTGTCGATAAAAAGTTACTCTTTGCTATAATGACTGAACTCCAACCTATTCACCTTAAAATATTGAAACTTTTGGGTATCGACTCCGAGGTTTACAGGAATTTAGCCGCTAATATCCAAATCCTTTTTTCACATAATCAAGTTACCGAAACATAAG
>JBGCDY010001024.1:0-1651 GCA_045105835.1 Chitinophagales bacterium | reverse complement strand
TTGGGGGTGGATTCTATTGGTGACTTGTGATTCATAACGAGTGATTTTATGGCTAACTACTCGTCACCAATCCCTTATCCTGTAAAATACCCAAAAACCTTCGTTCGATAACTCCTTCCAATCGGGATATCCTGCTTGTTGATTTCCAGCATATTGCCGACAATCGCTTCTACCTTCGGAAGCGAGATAATATAGGATTTGTGGATTCGCATAAATTGGTCAGAAGGCAAAATATGTTCCATGTTTTTCATGGTAGAATGGGTAACTATGCGCTTTCCTGTAGTGGTGTAAATGCTGACATATTCCTTCAATCCCTCCACATACAAAATATCTTCAAAACGAACCTTCAAGTTTTTGTAGTCTGCTTTGACCATGATGTAATCCTTTGAAGCGGGCTTCAAAAGATTTAAATTTTGAATAGAAATTTCTTTGTTTTGCAAAGTAAATAATTCTTCCGCTTTGTTAATTGCTTTCACAAAACGCTCAAAGGCGATGGGCTTCAATAAGTAGTCCAAAACATTGAGTTCATAACCCTCCAAAGCATACTCCGAATAAGCAGTCGTAAAAATAACCATTGGCGGATTTGGCAAAGTTTTGAGGAGTTCCAAGCCTGTAAGGTCGGGCATTTGGATATCCAAGAAAAGTAGGTCAACAGTTTGTTTGCGAAGCACTTCCAACGTTTGGAGCGCATTGTTGCATTTACCCACCAATTGAAGGGAGGGAATTTTCGACACATAGTTTTCCAACAATTGAAGGGCTAAATATTCGTCATCTACGATTAGGCATTTCATAAGCAGTGAATCAAAATTAAAATGAGAATAAAAATGAAAAATAGGATTGACAAATAATCAAAACTCTATGTCTTTGAATCCCTGTATTCAATAAAAATCGCACAACTATTGTGATTTTGGGTCGATTAAAATCTTAATTGAAGCATAAAACTCCTTGACTTCGCTTCTCTTTTCTGCAATAAATTCGTGCTTGTCGGGATACAACAACTGCAATCTTTTCTCGATATTCTCCAAGCCAATACCGCCTTGTTTGTCCTTCTTTTTGGGTGTTTTGGGGAGGCTGTTCTGGATGGTTAATTGAAGAGATTTTGGAGTGATTTCTAATTCACTCTTGACCCATGCCTGCTCATTATCTCCAATATCTCCATGCTTAAAACTGTTCTCCAACAAAGGAACGAGTAGCATTGGTTCAATGAGAATTCCGTTGGTATTGCCGATTACATCAAAAGAAATATGCTGTTCATTGGGTGTTTTGAGACGCTGCAAATCCATGTAATTTTCGAGGTATTGGATTTCTTTGGTGATGGGTACTTTGGCTTGATTGCTGTCGTAGAGCATATACCGCATCAATTCCGAAAGCTTCATAATCATGGGGGTAGCCTTGTCGGACTGCATATAAGAAAGCGTGTAAATATTGTTGAGTGTATTGAAAAGAAAATGAGGGTTAATCTGCGCCTTCAAAAACTTCAATTCTGCTTCCAATTGTTGGTTTTCGAGTTGTTGTTGGAGAGACCAAAACAGCTAGGAAAGGCTGAGGAGTGTAGATAAAGGGCGGAGAAGTAGGACTACGAAGAAAGAAATGACCGTCACGGTATAGTGCATATTGGAGAAGATGGCGATGTCTTCGGGCATATACCGCA
>JBGCDY010001023.1:0-13515 GCA_045105835.1 Chitinophagales bacterium | reverse complement strand
AGACGATGTGTGGAGGAGTCTTCCTTCAAAAGAAAAAGGCACCTTCCTTATCGGAAAAGATGCCTTTGTATAAATATGCAACCACTCACTCTTTATATTGTATTGTTGATTTTGAAGGGCATCCGTTTTTGTTGCCGTTCGATAAGTTTGACTATGAGAGGTTGAAGGGGTTTAAATGTGGACGATTTTTTTGAGAAAAAATCTGTTACATCGTTTAGCGATAGACCGTATAGCCCAATGGAATATTCACTCCTACATTGACTCCCAAGTAGTTGACTCCACCTTTGACCATTTGATAACGTGCGCCAATGTCTAAAGACGCATTGCCCAAATCGACTTCATAGCCTATGCCTGGCGCAAAACTCATTTCGGTAAACGATTCTTTTGCGGAAACATTGATGAGTAATAAGTTGGCAGATAGTTTGGTGGAGACATTGTGTGCGCCTATTTCTGCGCTGCCATAAAGCCCTTCGGTGATATAGACTTTTGCTCCAACTTGTATCGGAATTACTGTCACGGCTGCATAAAGATTGCTCAAATTGCCGAGTACTGAGCCTACGTCTCCCAAATCACCAAAGTTGGTGTTTTGAAATTGAAGGAAACCGACTCTGCCATAAATTGCTGCTTTGTCGTTCATTTTTCGCTGCAACTTGACAGATGCTCCAAAACCAGAATCGGTATTGGCACTCAAGTCAAGCGGAATGTCTGCGAGTCCTGCTATAAGAGGAATTTGTGCTTGGTATTGAAATGAAGGGGAGGCTATTTCTGCGCTGATGCCCAAGGTGGTTTGTGCTTGTGTGTTTTGAAGGGTGAAAAAAGCTGCAAAAAAGGCAAGTAAAAAGCTGAATGTCAATTGAGGTTTAAGGAATCTCTGCATGGTCAACAATATTTTAGGTTGTGATAAATAGGTGCTTTTAGCTTCAATTGGTTGAGGTTTGAAGTGTCAAGACTTGATAAAATTGAAGTAGAGAGATTGCAATATTAATTGAGAGAGAAGATGATTTTGTCGAAAAATCTATTCCATATAGACTCATCGCTTCTTTGAAGGTTTAAGCAGAATTGATTAATTTCGCTTATTTGCTGAACGTTTCTAGCTGTTTAAGCATTAATTAACCGTAGTGCGGAATTGAAGCCTTAAAAAGCGTTCATTACTCTATATTTTATTTCGTAATTTTACACACTAATTATTTTTGGTTCTCTGACAATTTTTGTGAAAAAATAAAGACTTCGGTAGTTTTAGTCTTCAAAGGATTGACTCTCATTATAAAAAGAGAATAATTAAAAAAAGGTGAAACTACCGAAGTCTCGGTTCACGGTTTTTGTCAAAGAATCTTATTTTTTAATAAAAAAAAACAAAATATTATGCGTTCAATAATTATGTTACTTCTCGGTATTGGAATGGGGCTAATCATCGGAGCTTTGTATGCGCCTCAAAGTGGCAAAAAACTTCGCAAAAAACTTCGTAAAAGAGCCAAGCAGATGCAATTGGAGCTTGAAGTACAAGCAGAAAAGAACATGGAGAAATTGCAGGAAATGAAAGTGGCTGCGGAAGAAATGATGGAAGAGGCTGCAAAAAAAGTGAACAATACTTCTAACACGATTGAACTGTAAGAAATGCTGCAAAAATAACTTTACATTTTTTTTAGCTGAACTTACCCCAAGCCCTTCCAAAAAGGGACTAAAGGTTGTAAAGTTATTTTTCCATATTCCTAAATCAACTCTGTCTCATAAAACCTTACGAAATAGCTCATGAAAGACGAAGCAGGAACTTCAAAAAATACCGTCACCGAAAAATTAGCGGCTGACGTTCAGCGATACATCGAACTTAGATTAAAGTTTTACAAACTCGATGGTCTAGAAAAAACAGCTTCTGCTTCTGCCTTTTCCCTTGCTTTGGCGATTATCATCATGCTTTTGACTTCAATGTTGTTTTTCCTCAACATTTTGGGAGCAGTGATGATTGCAGAGTACTATGGTTCTTGGACATTGGGCTTTTCAGCCTTGATTTTGTTCTATGCAGTATTGACCATACTGTGTGTTATTTTTTGGAAAAAGTTTTACAATCTCTTTTTCAACTTTTTCCTTTCTTTCATTGTAAACGACAAAGACCTGGAAGATGAGTAAGAAACAAAAACTTTCGATGATTAAGAAGCGATTGGAAATGGACATCAAGAAGCAAGAATACGTCTTGATGAAAGACTTCTTGCAGGTCAAAAGCCAATACAATCCTGCAAAAATGGCAACTGCCATCGCATTCCAATTTTTGGACAAAAATGATGTGGAATTAAAGCAGACCGAAGGTTTGTCTTTGGAACAAAAAATCGAAGTTCAAGAGCGCATCAGCCAAAGAGGTACATTGCGAGAGATGTTGCTGAATGCATTGACTTTTGTAGATGTGGCTTTTTCTTCTCTATCAGATAGAATGCTTAACAAGTTAATCAACGACCATGAAAAATATGTGGTCGGGAAGGATGATAAGTGAGAAAAGAAAGGTATCAGATACTTTTTTAGAAAGTTCAACCAGTCAAAAAAACATTCAGATTGACAACGTATAAGTATCCGATACCTCTATATCCTACAACTCTTCGTAGTAAGCCAAATCTATATTTTTCATCAATTTTGTGTAGAACGTAATTTGCCCCACATGGTAAGAATAATGTTCCGTTACATGAATGATGGTGGCGATACCTGACATTTTAAAACCCTGTATTTCACGTTTTTTCAATGCCTTTTTCTCGGGTAATTTCTCCAAGATTTTCACTGCTAAGTGTGTCACCGCTTCAATTTTTGTGTAAAGCTCGTCTCTCGTTAGTCCATCCGTTCGGTTGAACTCCAAGTCCCGTTCTCTAATATCTGGCTCATTCCCCAAACCCGAATGGATATATTGGGTGATATTGCCACACAGGTGTATGATCAAATTCCCAATACTGTTGGATTGCTGATTGGGACGTTGCCACAACTCTTCCTCTGATATTGCTATCAGGCATTTGCGGATGCGTGGAAGGTTTTGGTTCATGAATTGAATAGACTGCTTGATAAATTCGGTGTACGTATTCATAGGAAAATATTTAAGAGTTTAGAAATTACTGACTCCATAACAGTTTGGTACATTGTGTATTTGTGACTAAGATACTATTTTAAACAAAAACAAAATCATATTTAAGATTAAAAATCAATTTCGCTTTTTGTTAAAAAAATAGAATGTTCGTTGCAATTAGCTTACATGAATACAAATGGCTTTAAAACTGTTTTTACCCCTGATTTAAGGGCAAAAAAAAAGGTGTCAGTTGTTTCCGAAAAAACAACCAACACCTATCTTTATTCACCTCAAAACGAAAAACAACTTTGTCTCTCGCTTCAAAAAATCAAATTTAATCTACTACAAAACGCTCCACCAAAACTCCTTCCGCATTTTGCAGGTACAATAAGTACACACCAGAAGGGTACAAACTCATGTCTAAGTTCACAGTATTTGTATTGGCATTCAGTGATTGAAGATCTTCCAACAATATTCGCCCTGCCACGTCATAGACTCGCATGGTGACATCTTGAGGAATATCGGCAGTGATTTCCAAATGCAACCAATCACTCACTGGATTTGGAGACAGTTCTTCCAAAGAAAAACTAAATGGAATCTGAGGCTTGATATTATCTATCAAACAATCAATGGTTTCACTTGTGAAAGTACTGGTACAATTGTTAGCATCTACCACATTGATAAAGTAAGTATCTCCACTAAACATACCACTGAATGCAAAAGATTCATTAACCATAACCAATATTTCTTCTGATTCTGTTGCTGTAACGGTATAAGAAGCAAATTCCTCAAAGGAAGGCACACCACCAGAAACACTCGCTGTAACGGTAGAAACACCTGTCTCAACATCACAATCTTCTTCAATCACCAACTCAATTGGCTGCAAAAACACAACAGGCGTACCCGCTGCAATTTTGGTACATTCGCTATTTAAGTCTGGGAAATTGTCGTCTGTATCTCCTTCTGGACCAGCAACTGCGGAAAAGTAATATTCCGTATTGGTACTTGCCGAAAGGTTGGCGTTGCTTACTTGCGGAGAGAAGAAAATCTCAATGATGTCTCCCAACGTTTCATCGGGACTCGTGTGCAACACATACACCAAAACATCGTCGTTCTCCAAGACCGTTCCTTCTGCTGCAATCGGTTCCGTATCCCCATCACAGACCATCACCATTTCGGTAGGCATCGTGCCTGCATCCGCCGTACAAGTGGTCACAGGACAATCAGGAGAATTGAAGGATTCGAGAGCTTCACAATCCTCAAAACCCAAATCTCCAATACCAATGTTGTAAACCGTAACCGCATTGGCATCCAATTCTAAAATCACAACAGGCAATTCATCATAGGCAAATTCACCTGCCAATTCCTCGTTTATCCACACTCCAAAACCTGCTTCACTGATGTTTTCAAAATCAAAGTCGATGCTTAAATCGAAAGTGCCATCGTCTCCACAATCACTCAATGAAGTGGTGACATTGAAAATATTACAAGTTGGAGGCGTGCAATTCACTGCTTCAAGCGTAGCAAAATCAGAACAGTTTTCATCTTCCAAATCCGTCACTATAAACTCATAAATCGTCGTACCATCACCCACCAAAGGCCCAATCGTGTAGAAAGGCGCACCATAAACGAATGTGCCATAATCATTGCCATTTCCTCTAATCCTAAAGCTTTGACTGGCAGGATTGTCGATATCGAATGAGACATCCACAAAAAACTGACCATTCACATCACATTCATGTGCCTCTGCAACTACATTCGCAATCGCACATTGAACAATAGGACAGTCCAAGGCTTCAAACTCAACAGTTGTACTGCAATCTGCATTGTCATTGTCCGAAATGGTAATGCTGTCGAAATCTCCACCATCCGTTGGGAAAGCTTCAATCATCACTGGCAAATCACTGTACTCAAAAGTACCAAGAGACGTTTCTCCAAAATGAAGCTCAAAGAAATTATTCGTTGTGTTTTCATGCACAAAATCGAGGGTCAAACTATAAGTACCATCGTCATTACAATCTCCCGTTGTGACCGAAATCTCCGAGAAGCTGCAATCGTTACCGCCACAATCAATGGTTTCTTCAAAAACAAATGCCGCAGAGCAATCTGCATTTTGAATATCTGTGACCACAAATTCATAAATTGTCGAGCCGTCACCCGCCAAAGGACCAACCGTATAGAAGTCTTGACCGTACTGGAAATTGCCATAATTGTTGCCATTTCCGACAATCGTAAATCCTTGTTCGCTTCCAAATTCTGCACTGAACTGAATATCCACAAAGAAATTACCATCATCGTCACAATCACTCGCTTCTGCAATAATGTTGCTAATACTGCAAGTCCCACCTGCACATTCAATCGTGCCAATACCTGCCGCCGAAGAACAATCTTCCATAGCATTGTCAATCACGATGAACTCATAATCGGTTTCGCCGTCGCCAGCCAAACCAGAAAGGATGATGGGCAAATCACTGTAGCTAAAATTGCCATAATCCATGCCATTGCCTCGAACTTTGAATCCTTCATCGCCCACATCTTCAAAGGCGAAACTGATGCTTACCGCAAAATTGCCATCGTCATCGCAGTCCAATACTTCAATAGCCAATTCACCAATCGCACACTCAATCACAGGACAGTCCAAAGCTTCAAATTCAAACGTTGTGCTGCAATCTGCATTGTCATTGTCCGAAATGGTGATGCTGTCAAAATCTCCACCATCCGTTGGGAAAGATTCGATGGTCAAAGGCAAATCACTGTAAGGAAAAGAACCAAGAGACACTTCACCAAAATGAAGGTCAAAGGAATCATTTGTGGTGTTTTCATGCTCAAAATTGAGGGTCAAACTATACGTACCATCGTCATTGCAGCTACCCAAATCTACTGCCACATCAAAAATATTACAGGGAGGAGAACAATCTATTGCCGCTTCAAAACCTGTGAAATCAGAGCAACCTTCGTTTTCTACATCGCTGACAATGAACTCATAAATTGTTTCACCATCTCCCGCCAAAGGTCCAATCGTGTAGAAATCCATGCCGTATTCAAAAGTGCCATAGTTCGTGCCATTGCCTACAATGGTGAAACCCATAGAACCGCCATCCACTACATCAAAATCAATGTCCACCAAAAAATTGCCATCCTCATCACATTCATGTGCTTCGGCTACCACATTGGAAATAAAGCACTCCAAAACAGGGCAGTCCAAACCTTCAAACTCCGTTGTTGCGCTGCAATCCAAATTGTCATTGTCCGAAACAGTGATGGATTGCATTGCTCCTTCCATGTTTTGGAAGGCTTCAATGGTGACTGGTAAATCAGCATAAGCAAAAGAGCCAATAGATGTTTCGCCAGAGAATACCCCGAAATTCACACTCGCCGTATTTTCATGCTCAAAATTGAGGGTCAAACTGTAAGTGCCATTGTCATTGCACATTCCCAAGTCAACTGTCAAATTGCTGATACTGCAAATTGGACAATCCACCACGCCCAATTCCATTGAAGCGGAACAACTGGAATTTTCCATATCCGTGACTACAAATTCGTAGGCAGTAGAATTGTCGCCCACCAAGTTTTCTATCGTAATCGGCAAATTGGCATATTCAAAGGTGCCGTAGTTGGTGCCATTTCCTGCAAGGGTAAAACTGTCGCTGCTTGGATTTGCAGCATTGAAGTTTACGACCACATCGAAAGTGCCATCGGTTTGACAATCGCCTTGTGTGACACTCAAATCCGAGATACTACAAACAGGGCAATTGACCACGCCCAAACCTGTTGCAGCAGAGCAGTTGGCATTTTCTGTATCCGTGACTATAAATTCGTAAGCAGTAGAATTGTCGCCCACGAGATTTTCTATTGTAATCGGCAAATTGGCATATTCAAATGTGCCGTAGTTCGTGCCGTTTCCTACAAGGGTAAAGCTGTTGCTACTTGGATTCGCTACATTGAAGTTCACAACGACATCAAATGTGCCATCCATTTGACAGTCGCCTTGAGTGACACTCAAATCTGAAATATTGCAGATAGGACAATCTACGACACCCAAAGTCATTGAAGCAGAGCAATTGGAATCATCTGTATCTGTGACCACAAATTCATAAGCAGTAGAATTATCACCTACTAAGTTTTCTATTGTAATCGGCAAATTAGCGTATTCAAAAGTGCCATAGTTCGTACCATTTCCTGCAATGGCGAAGGTGTTACTGACTGGACTGGAGACATTGAAGTTGATGACGGCATCAAAGGTACCGTCCATTTGACAATCGCCTTGTGTAACACTCAAATCTGAAATACTACAAACAGCACAATTGACCACACCCAAATCCATTGAAGTGGAGCAATTGGTATCTTCTGCATCTGTGACCACAAATTCGTAGGCAGTTGAATTGTCACCCGTCAAGTTTTCTATTGTAATCGGCAAATCTGAATATTCAAAGTCACCATAATCAGTACCATTTCCTGCAATATTGAAGAAATCACTGATGGTATTTGCTACATTGAAGTCAATGACGACATCAAAAGTGCCATCCGTTTGGCAGTCGCCTTGAGTGACACTCAAATCTGAGATACTGCAAACAGGGCAATTGATTAGACCCAAATCCATTGAAGCAGAACAGTCTTGAAGCTCCACATCCGTAACCACAAATTCGTAAGCCGTAGAATTGTCGCCCACTAAGTTTTCGATGGTGAGAGGTAAATCACTGTATTGGAAGGTGCCATAGTTGGTGCCATTTCCTGCAACAGTAAAACCGCTGTTTCCTGGGTTGAGAATACTGAAATCAATCACGACATCAAATGTACCGTCCAAATCACAAAACGTTTCTTCAACGCTCAAATCTGAAATGCTGCAAACGGGGCAATTGATGATTCCAACATTTGCAGAAGCATTGCAGTCTGCAAGGTTGTTGTCTGTGACGATGAATTCGTAGTCGGTGCTGTTGTCGCCCACCAAATTTTCTATGGTAAGTGGTAGGTTGGCGTAACTTGTTAGACCATAGGTGTTTCCATTTCCTGTGATAGAAAATAGTCCTGATGCTCCTGGATTGGCAACATCAAAATCAAGCACTACATCAAACATACCGTCTGTACCGCAAGCTTGTGGAGTGGCAGTGAAATTACTGATGCTGCAAACAGGACAATCTACGAGACCTAAATTTGTATCTGAGGTACAATTGCTTAGGTCGCTATCTTGCGCTGCAAATGTATAATCGGTGCTGTTGTCACCTACCAAATTGGGAAGAGTAATTGGCAAATCATTGTAGTTGAAAGTGCCATAGTTGTTGCCATTTCCAGTAAGAGCGAAAGTATTGCTTGCTCCTGGAGCTGCAACATCTAAATCAATGACCACATCAAATGTGCCATCTGTATCACAAGTTTGAGCAGTAGCGGTAAAATTTGAAATCACACAATCTGGACAATCTATCACACCCAAGGTGGTATTGGCAGAGCAATTTGAATCATTGGTGTCCGTGACTTCAAATTGATAATTGGTGGTATTGTCACCTGCCAAATCGGTAAGGGTAATCGGTAGGTCGTTGTAATTGAAGGTGCCATAATTTGTGCCATTTCCCGAAACGGTAAATGTATTGTTTGCACCTGCACTCGTAACATCCAAATCAAGCACTACGTCAAAATTGCCACTTGCATCACAAGCCTGCGCCATTGCAGTGAGGTTGGTAATTTCACATGCTGCAATGGGAGCATTGAAGGTAAGCGATGTTGTATAAACTTTGTCTCCACTTGTAGAGCCATTGTTGTTGGTGGCATTTCCTGCTAAGTAGAAGGTGATATTACCATCCGCAGGGTTGGGAGCCGTCCAATCAAAAACCCAAGTCGCTGTTTCTGTATTCGCCGCAGTCGTTTTGGGTGTGTTGTGGGTGATGTATTCTTTTGTGCCACTCATTTGTAGCCAAGTGCCTGGAATGGCGGAAAATCCACCTGTTGCAGGTCCTGCATTAGAGGGGTTTAGGAAGACCATTTGAAAACCATATTCGCTGGAAAGTGGGTCTTCAATTTCGACGGTCATACTATAAACTTGACCCGCCACATAAGTGCCAGGTGCAGAACTTCCATCTACCAATAAAGTTACCGAACCACCGCCTCCTGATGAGCCAGAGTGACATTGGGCGCAGGTGTTTTCACCTGGAGCACCCGTTTTGGCAATGATTGTCCCATTCGAACGGGTATATACACTGCTTTGATTGACAGTGATTAAAAAGATGGTAAGCAAAAAAGAAGCTAAATAGATAAATTTTAGTTTCATATATCGTGTGTTTTGAAGAAATGATGTATGGTTTATGACTTGATAATTACTAATTTTGCTGCCTTAGGTATCTGTTTGTGTGTGGTAGAATAAAAAGTTTTCTACCCTTATTCACTTCAAGAGACCTATCCTGAATAGACTCAAATCTATTGCTATATTCCTTGTTTTACAAGTACAAAAACTGCCAATAATAAGGTTTCTAAATGGCATATTTTGTGCTTTTACCCATTGTTTTAAGGGCTTTTACAACCCTTGTAAATGAAAATTGAAACGAGGTTGGAACTTAAAAGTGAATCATTATCAGTTTTTTATGAAATGATATTTGTGGAATTATTTTTGAAGTGTTCTTTACTTATGTTGTTAGACAGCCTATACTTTATCGAATAAATTTTAAAGGAAACCTGACTCTTTGGTGGGCTTAATTTGGTGTGGAGAATGTCGCTGTCAGGTACCTTAGTAACGGTCAAAAAATAACTCTATCCAATCACAAGATTAAAAAAAATGGTTGTCTGACAAATTCCATAGAGAACCTAAAGACTACAATAGTCTGATTTTATAAAAGAATAATTATTTGTAAAATAGCACGATAATTCCCTGAAAGATAGATTGTTGCAGTCTCCTTTCACGGTTTTAGTCAAAGAACCAAAAAAGAAGCGATTTTTCATTTGACTATTTTTTACCAGTTTTGAAGAAGTGATGGATTGAAGGACTCAAATGGAAAGACCGCTTAGTTAATGTAGAAATAGCGACTCATTCCAACCAATTAATGGTTGATGACGTTATATCTACAAAAAATATTCATTAATCAATTTAAAATAAAATTCCTATGCGAACAATCCCTAAAGTTGATTTATCAGAGTTTGTTAATGGTGACGACAAACAAAAACAGGCTTTTGTAGAGAAGTTGGGTAAGGCTTATGAGGATGTGGGTTTTGTGTCTGTGGTCAATCACGGTATCAGTGATGAGACGATTGAACAATTGTATGAACAGGTAAAAACCTTCTTTAGTTTACCGAAATCAGCCAAGAAAGAATGTGAAGTGGAAGGCTTGGCAGGACAAAGGGGCTATACTTCTTTTGGGAAAGAACATGCGAAAGGGAGTGATGCGCCTGACTTAAAAGAGTTCTATCAATGGGGACAAACAGTTCAGGGCGAAAACTTGACAAAAGAAGACTATCCTGACAATGTGATGGTGCCCAATTTACCAGCCTTCAATGAGGTGATTCAGCAAGCGTATCGAAGTTTTGAAGAGTCGGGCAAGTATTTATTGCAGGCGATTGCGATTTATTTGGAACTGGATGAGGACTATTTCGACCACAAAATCCACAATGGCAACAGTATTTTAAGAGCGATTCACTACCCACCGATTACAGAAGAACCCAAAAATGCGATTCGTGCAGAACAGCATGAGGACATCAATTTGATTACCCTTTTGGTGGGAGCTTCTGCGGATGGTTTGGAGTTGTTGAACAAAGAAAATGTATGGCTGCCCATCAATGCAGGCCCAGGTGAAATCGTGGTGAATGTGGGCGATATGCTCCAAAGATTGACCAACAACAAACTGCGTTCTACAACGCACCGTGTGGTGAATCCTCCAAGAGAAAAATGGAACACTTCTCGCTATTCGATTCCTTTCTTTTTGCACCCTCGCTCCGAAATGGATTTGACCTGTTTGGAGGACTGTGTGACCGAAAGTAATCCAATTCAATATGAATCCATTACAGCTGGAGGTTATTTGGATGAACGATTGAGAGAGATTGGATTGAAGAAGTAGGGGAGAGGTAAGGGAAATTCAAATTAAAAACTCAAACGCAAATTCAAATAAAAGCTTGTTAGTAACCCCAACGGGGTTTAAGCAATAGCGTGGTGCGAAGCCCTACGGTGTGGAAAATAGTTCCATTAGCCCTGAAAGGGCGAGAGCATAAAACCTTTTGAATGCTTACGCCCTTTCAGGGCTGAATTTACTACTTAATTTATCTCGTAGGGTTTTGCCCTACGTTATTGCTAATGCCCTTTCAGAGCAGTTTGTGACACACTTATATAAATTAAAGTACAAAGCAGCCTACACATATTTTAGTAGGCTGTTTTTGTTTGCAGTACTTCAAGAAGATTTGCTTTGTATTGAAGGAAATAAGAACAAGGTTTTTGAAAGAATTTTGTAAATTGCAGGTAGATTTTTAATTATTACTTTCATTTTAATCTTCATTTCAAATGGCTCTTGCAAAACCTTTTAACCTTCAAAAATGGATTGACGACAACAGAGATTTATTGAAGCCTCCTGTGGGCAACAAAAACCTGTATGTCGATTCGGGTGATTACATTGTGATGATTGTCGGAGGACCGAATGCCCGCAAAGATTTCCACTACAACGAAACGGAAGAATTGTTTTACCAATTAGAAGGAGATATTTTGGTGAAGGTACAAGAAGAAGGCAAGGTCGTAGACGTGCCTATCAAAGAGGGAGAAATGTTCCTATTACCCGCCAAAATGCCCCATTCTCCCATCCGCAGTGCTGGCTCTATTGGTTTGGTCATCGAACGCAAACGCAAAGACAAAGGTTTTGAAGATGGTTTGATGTGGTTTTGTGAAAACTGCAATTCCAAACTACACGATACCTATTTTGTGTTGGAGAATGTCGAAAAGGATTTCCAGCCTCGCTTTAAGGATTTTTACAGCTCGGAAGAAAAACGGACTTGCCCAAATTGTAGTCACGTCATGGAGATAGACGAGCGGTTTGTGTAGCCTCAATTTGACACAGGATTTTGAGGTTTTGCGAAGGAAACTACCTGTTATGATAGAATTTAAACCTTATAGGTTTTACCTATAAAAATTATTGCAATCATGAATTGTGTGTATATTTTGAAAACTAAATCTATAAGGTTTTGCTTGATAAATGTACTTGTCACTTGAAATAAAAATCAGCTTCTCAATATGTATGCGATTTTTCAAACCATCTCTCCGATAGACCAATCTATTTATGTAGAAAGAGCATTGGCTACTGCAAAGGAGATTGAAAATACTTTGTCAAAAGCACAAAAAGCCCAAAAGTCTTGGCGGGCTACTTCAATAAGCGAACGGGCTGCAATTTGCCGCAAAGCCATCACCTATTTTTTGAATCACGCAGAGGTGATAGGAGAGGAACTAACTTGGCAAATGGGGCGACCGATTCGATACACTCCTTTCGAAATCACCAAAGGTTTTCGGGAGCGAGCCGAGTACATGATTGACATTGCAGAAGAAGCCTTGGCGGATATTGCTGTTGCCGAAAAATCAGGTTTTCACCGTTTCATTCGACGAGAAGCATTGGGAACGGTTTTGGTTTTGGCCCCTTGGAATTATCCCTATCTCACCTCGGTCAACGTGATTATTCCTGCAATTATGGCGGGCAATACCGTTATTTTGAAGCACGCCCAACAGACTCCACTTTGTGCCGAACGATATGCTGCGGCTTTTGCTTTTGCAGGATTACCAGAGGGCGTTTTTGAGTATTTGCATATTTCGCATGAGCAAGTGGCGGAGGTAATCGGTGACAATCGAATTGATTATGTGGCGTTTACAGGCTCGGTCAATGGTGGGAAAGCAGTGCAAAAAGCGATTGGTTCACGGTTTATTGGGGCAGGTTTGGAGTTGGGAGGCAAAGACCCTGCTTATGTGCGGGCAGACGCAAACTTGGAAAATGCCATCGGAAATTTGGTGGATGGTGCGTGTTTCAATTCGGGGCAATCTTGTTGTGGAATAGAGCGAATTTATGTGCAAGAAGCTTTGTACCAGGATTTTGTGGAAGGCTTTGTGGCATTGACTAAGCAATATCAACTGGGGAATCCATTGCTCAAGGAAACATCTTTGGGCCCTATGGTGCGAACTTCGGCAGCTCAATTTGCCCAAAACCAAATCCATGCAGCCATCAAACAAGGAGCAAAAGCACTGATTGACCCAAAAACTTTTACTGCTCACCAAGCCAATTCCCCCTATATGGCACCGCAAGTTTTGGTGAATGTCAATCATTCGATGCAAATTATGACGGAAGAAACGTTTGCGCCTGTGGTCGGAATTATGTCGGTGAAAGACGATGCGGAGGCGATTCGATTGATGAACGATAGTCAATATGGTTTGACGGCTTCGGTTTGGACTTCAAACCAAGAGGCTGCCATTCACATTGGCAATCAAGTCGAAACGGGTACTTTTTTTATGAATCGCTGCGATTACCTCGACCCTGCTT
>JBGCDY010001022.1:0-6617 GCA_045105835.1 Chitinophagales bacterium | reverse complement strand
TTTGCTTCGTTGAATAAATCTTTGACAGCGGTGACTTGATCAGCATATTTTTCATTTTTTTCAATCCCACCTGGATCTGCCCACCAACCTCTAAAGCTGTACATACGTGGCCAACTGAGGTGCACACCATCATCCATTTTGTAGGCTGCATCTTCCCAGTTCCATGCATCTAACTGTACGATAGAAGATGTACCAGAAACGCGTCCTCCTTTGGGGCGAACTTGTGCCAACAAAATACCATTCGAACGAACGGTTGGAATGACTCTTGAATCGGTATTGAAGGAAATAATGGAACGAACATTTGGATTGAGCGAACCCATTTCGTAGTCGTCTCTTGTGGCACGAACGGCTGAAATTTCCATCAAACCCATTGCAGTACTTGCTGCCACAAATCCAGGGTAAACATGCTTGCCCGTGATGTCAATAATGGTTTTGCCTGTTGGGTCTATTTTGAGCATTGCAGCATCGGTGACAGTGGTGATTTTTCCGTCCTCAAAAACGATGGTGCTGTTTTCGATGACTTCGCCATTGCCAATATGCGCCGTTCCTCCCTTCAAAATCGTGGTTTGTGTTTGTGTTTTTGCAGGAGTGGGAACAGAGTTTGTTTGTGCCACTACCGATATGGTAACGAACAAGAGTAAGGAGGCAAAAATTTTATATAGATGTGTCATTTTTATTTTATTTTGAATATTTGTTTTGGTTCACATTGGTTTTTTAAATAATTCAAACCAGTTAAGGTTTTAATCCAACTCAAAAAACCAAAGAATTTTTGAGTTTGAATTTGCACCTTGAATTTGAGTTTTAATTAATGCCCTTTGTGGTGTTCGTGGTAGAAGTCCGTTGTTTCTCCTTCGCCCATATCATCGCAGTGATACAATCTCTTTTTCTTGGGTTTTGCAGCTTGGGTTTTTCCACCTTTGCGTTTGACATTCAACATTTTTTGTACCAAACGGTTGCGTTCTCTGCGAATGTACTCTTCTTTTTGGTCGTTTTCTTCTCGGTCAAAAAAGCAGATACCATCTATAAATGTTTTTTCGGCTTTGGCATAGATCGAAAGCGGATTGTCAGACCACAAAACGATGTCTGCATCTTTTCCTACCTTGATACTTCCTATTCGGTTATCCACTCTCAACATTTTTGCAGGATTCAAAGTCACGAATTTCCAAGCTTCTTCCTCACTCAACCCACCATACTTGACTGCTTTTGCAGCTTCTTGATTCAAGCGACGTGCCATTTCAGCATCATCAGAATTGAAAGCAACGTTGATTCCCATTTTCTGCATAATGGCTCCATTGAAGGGAACGGCATCAATTACTTCGTATTTGTATGCCCACCAATCTGAGAAAGTAGAGGCATTGGCACCGTGTGCTTTCATTTTGTCTGCTATTTTGTAGCCTTCCAAGATATGGGTAAATGTATTGATTCTGAAGCCAAATTGTTCGGCGACACGCATCAACATCGTGATTTCAGACTGTACGTAAGAATGACAAGTGATGAAGCGTTTGCCATTCAAAATTTCGAGTAAGGCATCCAATTCCAAGTCTGGTTTGACATTCATATTACCCAAGACAGGAGTTTTTTGTTTTTTACCTTTTGGCAATGAGCCAATTCCGCCCCTTTGTTGCCCATATTCTCTGGCTCTCGTAAATCCATCTACATATTCTTGTTTTTTTCTCATTCTTGATTTCGGAAAACGAATGGCAGCATTTTGAGACCAGCTTGATTGTTTGACGTTTTCGCCCAGGGCAAATTTGATAAAACCTGGTGCGCCTTGCATTTTCATCGCTTCGGGCAAATATCCCCAGCGAAGTTTGATGAGAGCAGATTGACCTCCAATGGGGTTTGCAGAACCATGTAGTAATTGTGATGTAGTAACACCTCCTGCCAGTTGGCGGTAAATGTTCACATCTTCTGAATTGACAACATCTCCAATTCGTACCTCCGCACTACTCGCCTGACCGCCTTCATTGACTCCCTTGCTAATCGCAATATGTGAATGTTCATCAATAATCCCACAGGTCAAATGTTTGCCTTCCGCATCAATTACTTTTGCAGTAGCCGAAGCAGATACGTCCTTCCCTACAGCTGCAATTTTGCCATTTTCTATCAATACATCCGATTTTTCCAAAATTCCTTCTGACTCGTTTGTCCAAACCGTCACATTCTTAAACAAAACCGCTTCCTGTTTGGGAGCAGTCGTAGAACCATACGCTTCAAAAGGGTAAAGGATTTCGCCCACCTCTTCGGCTTCTTCTGCCAGTATGTCTTCGTTTGCTTCCTCTTCTAATTCCTTGATTTCCTTTTCTTCTTCCTTCTCTTCTTTGTCAGACAATTCACCTGCATACAAAACTTGCCAATCCAGCCACTGACCATCTGCATCTTGCCCACGTCCAAGCCATCGTTCGCCTTCCTTATTGATCCAACCACTCAAACGAACTTTTCCTGTTCCGAGTTTTGATTGATTCAGACTGTCTTTCTCTGTATCAAAAGTCAAAGAAATACTTTCATCTCGAATAGTATGCTTCACCGAAATTTTGGTGGAATCATTGAGTACAATACTTATTTTGGGAGCATCAGGTTCGCCATCTACTTCCAGTGCATAGTTCACTTTTCCGACATTGAAGGCATATTCTCCCTTCAAATCCATTTGATGCAATTCTTTGAAGCGGTAAGGTTTTCCTCCGATCCAGTTCTCGTTTATTTCAGCTTTCTTCTCAAAAATATTATCTGATGTAATGAGGAAGTTCGCAACTTTTCCTCTTTCAAGGCTACCGATTTGTTTGCCCACCCCCAAGAAACTTGCAGGATTGTGGGTCAATGCTTTCAATGCGGCTTCTTCACTCAAACCTCTTTTGATGGCTTCACGAATATTTGCCAAAAGGTCTTTTTTATTTTTAAGTCCCTTCAATGTGAACGCAAAATCAATGTTTGCTTCTGCAAGCATTGCAGGATTAGAAGGAGCGAGTTCCCAGTGCTTCATTTCCTTCAATGATACATTGGCTGCGTCAAAAGGATCTTCTACGTCAAATGCATCTGGGAAGTTGAGGGGTATGATGAAGCGAATGTTGGCAGATTTGAGTTCGTTGATTCTTTGGTACTCATCGCCGTCTCCTTTGATGATGTATTGCACTCCAAATTCGTCTCCTACCTTGTCGGCTCGCAAAGCAGAAAGCCAATCTCGTACTTCAAAAATTTGCGGCAAGTTTTGCAGCTCATTGAAGCTTTGTAAGGTGATGTTTTTTTCTTCGTTTTTGCCTGCTTGTGCATACCATTTAGAATCCAAATAAGTTTGTCTTAACAAAGAAATGCTTCCCATCAAGGAAGTTGGATAGACTTGTGAGGAAGCTCCTTTTTGGAAGGAGTAATGGGCAGATGCCTTTTCCTTCAATATGACCTCATGTTCGTTCTTTTCATTGAGCAATACTAAAACGCCTGAACCTCTGACGATTCCATTTTGTTGGTGCGACAATACGGATCCAAATCCTAATTTGATGTAATCTTTGGCAGCTTTCTTATCCACTTTGAAGTGCTCTACCGCATCAAATTCTGCTTTGATGGTTTCGTTCCAAGCATAAGCACCTTCTTTTGAAGAGATAAACTTTGGAGGATCTCCCCAACTCCATGATTTGCCTTCTACTTTTGGCACACCATAACTGGCATATAAATCTATAAAGGAGGGGTAGATGTGTTTTCCTTTTACATCCACTACCACAGCATTTTTAGGAATCACAATACTTGCTCCTACCGCTTCTACTTTTCCATCCTTAATCAATAAAGTGGCATTTTCTACCGTTTTGTTGTAAGTAGTATGTACTGTTGCATTTGTAAAGGCATATACACCTTCTCTATTGTCATGCACACCATTGATGGGAAAGGTGGGCTGGGCAAATGCGATGGCGCTGCAAAGCATGAGGGCTAATAAGAGGGTGGTCTGTAATTTTTTCATCTAAAAAGCGTTTTGTAAAGTCAATTCTGCAAAAATAGGATTTTTTGAAAAAAGAAAGACTAATTCTACATTTCTCCTTGTAAAGGAAGAAAGGAAATTTAACACTGCCTTCTTTGGAATACGGCAATAATAAATTACTTTTTTTTGACTAAATCAGCCTCAAGCCCTTCAAAAAGGAGACTAAGGGGTCTAAACTTTTCTTTTAAAAGCGAGACAAGAATCAAAATTAAAAATATGCTTGGGCTATCTTTTTTTTTACAATTGATTGTTTTTCAGCTATACTTTCTATTGTTGTTTTTCTTTTGCAGGACTCTATTTATTTGTTAGGGGTCATAATCAAGACTTTGTATTATTTTTGAAGTCTCTTGTAAAAATCTGATTACCAATACTTATTTTAAGTGAAAGCGAAAAAAGTATTGAGTATGACTATTTAAAGCACAAGGCTTTTAGAACTTTCTTATTATATTGGACTTGGTTGACACAAATAAGATTCACTGAACATTTTATTATCAATTATTTCGCACTATGAAACTTAATTTTACAGCTATTGGTATATCCATATTTCTATTTTTTATGGGAATGAATGATGTCAACGCTTTTCACATTGTAGGAGGAGAAATAACCTATAAGTGTATAGGAGCTAATGAATACAGAGCTTTATTGACGGTTTATCGAGATTGCAATTGTGGAAATTGTGGAGATTTGGACGATACTGCCCATGTTTTCGTTTTTCGCAAAGACGGCATTGGGGCTATTCCCATAATTGACTCTCTTTACAAGGTTCCACGCCCTCCCAAAAACCCAGTAGATCCTCCGATAAATCTATGTATTGAAGATCCAGCCATTCTGAGTAGTGTCTGTGTAGAAAAAGCAGATTACGAATTTGAATTGTTTTTACCTCCAAGTGCAGGTGGTTATGATATTGTTTATCAACGTTATAGTCGAAATAGTACTTTGAATAATATCAACAGTCCAGCTCAAACGGGCTCTACTTATATGACCAGTATTCCGCCTTCGACCTTGGCTCTCTGCAACAGTTCTCCTGTTTTCAAAGAGTTTCCACCTACGATGCTTTGTACGGGAATTCCCTTTTCGTTGGATCAATCCGCAACCGATGCAAATGGAGATTCATTGGTCTATGAATTGTGTAACCCCATTATTGGAGGAAGTGACTCCTGTCCTACACCTGGTTTGCAGCAACAGAATGGCAGTTGTGCAACGATTGGTCCTCCACCCTACTCTCCTGTTTCTTGGTCAAATGGTTATGATACCCAAAATCCATTGGGGCAAGATGTGATGACCTTGAATCCTACAACGGGGCGACTCTTCGGAATTGCTCCGCCTTCGGGACAATATGTAGTAGGGATTTGTGTGAGCGAGTATCGGGATGGGGAATTGATCAATTCCATTAGGCGTGATTTCCAGTTCAATGTCATTGAATGTGAAGCATCTGTAGCCCAAGTAGAATCAGATGATGTGACTGCTAATGGAGAATATCTATTCAATACTTGCAATGATTTGACCGTTAATTTTATAAATACAAGCCTCAAAGCCAATAGATTTGAATGGGATTTTGGAGTTCCTGGTACCAATTCAGATACTTCAACCGAACCCAACCCATCGTTTCAATACCCTGATACGGGTAGGTATGTAGGGCAGTTGATTGCGATTTATGAGACTCCCGATTTCTTTTGTGTCGATACCGCAGAGATTGTTGTCCTGATGTATCCTTTGGTGGACTCCAATTTTGATGCAGATGTAGCTTGTTATTATGAATCTACGACTTTTACCAATACCTCCACTTCTACTTATGGTAATTTCCAAACGTTTACATGGGATTTTGGGGATGGCAATACCAGCACAGATATCAATCCAGTCCACCAATACGAAACAGGAGGTACCTATTTGGTAAGTCTTACCTCCGTCACAGATTTGGGCTGTCGAATCACCTCCGAAAAAGAAATCTATGTAGTACCCAAAGTTGCAGATTTTTCGACGACCTTGAAGTGTCCAGGTGTTCCGATAGATTTTGTGAATGAAACGAGTATTGGCACCACTGCATGGCAATGGAATTTTGGAGATCCTTCTTCGGGTGCAGACAATACCAGTACATTGGAAGACCCAAGTCATATCTATGGTGCAATAGGTGATTATACGGTTACTTTCTATACCGAATCTACTGAGGGCTGCAAAGACACCACTGATTTGAGTTTTACGATTTACCCCGAATTTTTGGTGGATGCAGGTCCTGACATAGAGGTTTGTTTTGGTGATACAGTTCCGCTCTCTGTCATTCCCAGTCACCCTACTACGCCTTACACCTACATTTGGAGCCCAGAAGCTTCTTTGAACGATATAAACCTTCAAAACCCCAGCTTTAATGCAGACTATGAAGGACCTCGAAATTACAGCGTTGAAGTGAGGGACCCAAATGGATGCATCAATTCTGACCAAGTGGAAGTCATGGGCTTGCCACTTCCAGAGGTGAATGCTCCCGAAGATTTTGACCTTTGTTTTGATGGTGAAACCACCTTAGATGGGGCTACAGGAAACAATGTCGCCAATTTTGAATGGAGAACAAATGCGGGGCTATTGATTACAGACACAGAATTAATCCCCACCGTTTCGCCAGATACTACGACGACTTATGTACTGTCTGCAATAGACAACA
>JBGCDY010001021.1:0-4306 GCA_045105835.1 Chitinophagales bacterium | reverse complement strand
GTTTCCTTCCTGCTGTTGGTGCAAATTGAAGCTACCCAACAACAAAGGTAAATGCCATTCTTCCCAATCAAAACCTAAAAACAGATAAGTTTTGCTGCCGTCAAATTGGCTACTGATGGCAGTGGGAATGCGTGGATTTTTGCTCACCACTGCGCTCGTAAAAACCACTTGCTGCGTTTGACTCAAGACCAAACTGGCAGGAACTTCGTAGAATCCAAATAAATTGTAAATCAAAGGATTACTTTTGGTAGGTTCGTCCCAATTGGTTTCGGCATCTTTGTCAAAATCGGCTTTTTTGGACTTGTTTTTGGAGAAGTTGTAGTGCTGATGGTGGGTCTGAAAATTGCCTGCTTTTCGCATTGCCTTGAACATCAAATCATCGGGTGTGGTATTGAGGATGAGGTGAAAAGGCAGCTCGGCAAGGGTTTGGTGAATGGAATTGGGTTGCTGTGCCTGGGCTTTGTAAAAATCTTTGGCAGCATACACCGCATCCAAAGGAGAAACATCGTTTATTTTTTCGTACAACTGGGAAATGTAGGAAAGGTTTTGCCGATGTTCTTTGGCATAGTCCACTTTTTCCTCTTCCAATTCTTCCGCCAGCTCCTCGGCAAATAACTGTGAAAAAGGAGTAAATTGATGGTTTTGTTCTCGACTCGAAACGGCTGGTCCCAGCATCAAAATGCAGTTGCCGTGGTGAATGGCGTTTAGTAGGTTTTTCCATTGTCTTTTGGTCATAGAATTGGTGGTGTTTGATGGCTATGAAAGTAGATATTAAAGATACAAAAATAAAAAAACTCCCTATTCAATCAATTGAATAGGGAGTTTCGTTTTTAATTCTCTCATTGACTAATCTTTCGTCTTAAAGTCTTCTATGTGCGTTTTTGCCTTTTTCAAAATGAGGTATATTTCAAAAATCTCTGCTTTTGTTGCAGCATAAGGTGTACTTCTAATATATTCTTTGTCATTCAGTAGAACGAAGTAAAAAATATTTCCCAAGTTATAAACGCCGTAAATAGGGATGTTTAATTCGATTTTTTGATTTTCCTGTTGAGCAGCTACCATCGCAATAAGCAGTTGCCCATAAGGATCGTTACTCGTGCCTTCTTCTGGTTTGTATTCGTGTAAACAAAAAAAAAGGAGCTTTGGGAATTTGTTGCCCTTGTGCCACCATAAAATCCACCTTTCCCGAAGCTTTTTCTCCGCCTATATTTGCTGACAAAGAATGTTCTAAAAAAGGATTGTAAATTCCCACATGAAAATTCACCAAACGCATCAAAGGGCTTAGAAAGAAGAATTTCAAAGTGGCTTCATTCCAATCTGTTGCAAATTGAAGTAATTCCAATTTCAAACCTTCAAGTTGATTTCTTACATCTTGTGGAACGGTTTGAGAATCTACTCTCAACCATTCTTCCATCAAAGGCATAGAAAATACCTGCTTGATTCCAAAAGTATCTTGAACTTCCTCACGTTTCCAATATTTGAATGATTTTAGAGCCATAATGTATTTGTTTCGTTTCTTCCAAAGATAACTATTTATTGAAGCAATGCCATAAAAAAACTCCCTACCAAACCAAAAGTTCGATAGGGAGTTTTTTTATTCGTTGTTTTAATAACCAGTCACAAATCCCGATTACCAATCACTACTTCCTACAAAAAAGGAGCAATAACCAATGCCACTACAGACATCAATTTCAAAAGGATATTCAAGGAAGGACCAGAAGTATCTTTGAAAGGATCACCAACTGTATCACCTACTACTGCTGCTTTGTGCGCATCAGAACCTTTGTAAGTCATTACACCTTTGATTTTTACACCTTCTTCAAACATTTTCTTAGCATTGTCCCATGCACCACCAGCGTTTGATTGGAAAATGGCCATCAATACACCAGTAACGGTAACACCAGCCAATAGACCACCCAACATTTCAGCACCACCAGTAAAACCAATCAATACAGGAGCCAATACAGCCAACATACCAGGTTTTACCATTTCACGGATAGAAGCCTTAGTAGAGATTTCAACACATTTGTTGTAATCTGCTTTGCCATCTGCTGCCTCAAAAGTAGCAAGATCCGCTGAAGACCAATCTTTCTTTTCACGACCTTCATTCTTACGCATCACGCCCAAAGCTGCTTTCAACTCAGGAATTGACTTAAACTGTCGTCTTACCTCTGTAATCATATCCATTGCAGCACGTCCAACAGCGTTCATAGCCATTGAAGAGAACAAGAAAGGCAACATACCACCCAAGAACAAACCTGCCATTACTAAAGGATTGGCAATGTTGATACTTGTAATTCCAGCTGTTGTCATAAAGGCTGCAAACAAAGCCAAAGCCGTCAAAGCAGCCGAACCAATCGCAAAACCTTTACCAATTGCAGCGGTAGTGTTTCCTACTGCATCCAATTTATCTGTACGCTGACGTACTTCTTTAGGCAATTCTGCCATTTCAGCAATACCACCTGCATTATCCGAAACAGGACCATAAGCATCTACTGCCAATTGAATACCTGTATTAGAAAGCATACCTACTGCTGCAATCGCAATACCATACAATCCTGCAAAGTCATGTGCTCCAATAATCGCTACACAAAGAATGATAATAGGAAGAGCCGTAGACTCCATACCTACACCCAAACCTGCAATGATGTTTGTCGCTGCACCTGTAGAAGACTGATCTACGATAGATTGAACAGGTTTTGTACCTGTACCTGTGTAATATTCAGTTACCAAACCAATCAACAAACCTGCACCTAAACCAAGCACTACTGCCCAGAATACGCCCAATGAAGTGAATTCAAATCCACCATAAGTCCATACATCAGGAAGCATCCATTTAACGATACCAAACGTAGCAATCAACATCAAACCAGCAGAAACAAACTCTCCTCTGTTCAATGCTTTTTGAGGATCGCCACCTTCTTTTACTTTCACAAAGAAAGTACCGATGATAGAAGTCAAAATACCTACACCAGCCAATACCAATGGCAACAAAATAGCTGCAAAACCATCGAATTGATCTGTACCAGCTCCCCATGCTTGTCCACCAACAGTTGCAGTGCCAATAAAAGCAGCACCCAAAACCATGGTAGCAATGATAGAACCTACATACGACTCAAAAAGGTCAGCTCCCATACCTGCAACATCACCAACATTGTCACCAACGTTATCTGCAATAGTTGCGGGGTTCAAAGGGTGATCTTCAGGAATGCCTGCTTCTACCTTACCTACTAAATCCGCTCCAACGTCAGCAGCTTTGGTATAAATACCACCACCTACACGAGCAAAAAGTGCAATAGAAGACGCACCAAAAGAAAAGCCTGTCAATACAGTAATTACTTGATTGATGTTCCATCCCATGTTTTGGTAAACTAAGAATAAGGTTCCAAGTCCCAAAAGACCCAAACCAACAACACCCATACCCATAACTGCACCACCTGCAAAAGCAACTTCCAATGCTCTACCCAAACTTGTTCGAGCCGCATTTGTTGTTCTTACATTCGCTTTGGTAGCGACTTTCATTCCGATATAACCTGCCAATCCAGAGCACATCGCACCCAAGACAAAAGACAAGGCAATCAAAGGAGAACTATTTTCATCTGAAGCACCAGCAACGCCTAAAATAATAGCTACTAATACTACAAAAATAGCAAGTACTCTGTACTCTGCATTCAAGAATGCCATAGCGCCTTCTTCAATGCTTTTGGCTATACGAGCCATTTTATCTGTTCCAACTTCTTGCTTAGTCACCCATTTTGACTTCCAAAAGGTGTAGATTAAAGCCAAAACACCAAACAAAGGAATTAATAACGTAATTGTTTTTCCCATAACTTATACTTTTTTCTTTTTATGATTTCTTTTCAAAGATGTTATTTCAGGGCGCAAAGTTATTAATTTGAATTTGCTTTCTACAAGGATGGTTACTTTTTTTTGAAAGTACAAGAAGTAAATTACTCTATAAAGCAAGAATAACACTGAAACAAGCGGAATATTAGGTGGAGATCAAGGTTTTTGGTTATTCCTTATAAAATTTTATTCTCAGAGGTGTTTTTAACAAAAATGACTAATTATGCAATAAGTTAAGTTCTCGAAATACAATCCTTACATTTTCCTTAAACTTTTGATAAGAAGATAATTGTTCTAATTTCTCCATATCAATACCTTGTCCAATAGGTAAGTATAAATCTGCAATCGTCAATTTTCTACGCCTTTTCTTTGACATTTCTTCACGAGCTATCCGAATTGCTTCAATAATGACTGTTTTAGGGTCTGCTGTATTTTCAGGCGGATGATTGATTCCCAAACG